>JAGVTS010000045.1 GCA_019136685.1 Bacillota bacterium
CCGACTCCCATACACATACAGAGAAGCGCTTGTGCTCCGCTTTTACCAGGGGCTAACGATACGCGAGATCTCGCAGGCACTGGAGGTGCCGGAGGGGACAGTCAAAAGCCGGCTCTTCACGGCGGTTCAGCGGCTGAAGGAGAGCATTGGCGACGCCGCTCGGCCCTGTGATGGACCAAAGAGAACCAGGCGAGGTGAATGCAAGTGACGAGGCAACATGTGGAGAACATCCTGCGTGAGCTGGGAATAGAAGACGATGATGAGGCTAGGGCAGCACTGTGCATGATCGAGCCTTACCCGGCCCCCGCTCCCACGCCGGACGAGTCCACGGCAGTTGCCCGCGCAGCCCTGGCTGCCGCGGCGGGTAGAAGCGTGTCGTCACGCCCGAGAGCTCGCGCTTGGCCTGGCTTTGTTTGCAGCGGCGTTTGTCGCAGTGGCCGCAACCTGGGGCGGTCTCCTGGCCGCGTCGGCGGTGTGTCCGCTTTATGGGGTCATGTTCCTGCTCTACTCGCTCCGCGCCGGCTACTACGGAGTGGACGAGATGGAGTCCGCATGCCCGGTGGGTCCAGCTCAGCTAATGCTGGCACGTCTGCTCGTTGCAGGCATAGCCGACCTGGCGGCTGGGTTGGCGGCCACTTGCATAGTGGCGCTGAGCGGGCAGGCGCAGCCCGGAATGGTGATACTGTCGTGGATTGCCCCGGCCACGCTGTTTGCAGGAGTAGCCCTGGCCGTATCTTTGGAGTTCGGGCCGACGGCTGCGATCGGAGCGGTGTCTGTCATCGGGGCGCTGGGCCTGCTGCCCCGAGGCCTCCACCTGGGCTCAAGTCCGCTCGCCCCTGTCGGGCCCGGCGGATGGATCCACTGGAAACTCATATACACCGCTTGCGGCATGGGGCTGATCCTGCTATCCATGGGCAAGCTGCGTCGATCGGAGCCGTGCGGACAGGCGCCGGGGGGTGGAGACTACGCGGACTGAGCTCGTCGCGTCAAGCCTGTGGGCGATGGGATCCGGCACGCATCGGCAAGTCCGTTCGAAAGCCAAGCGTGCCTGGGCAGTCTGCGGTATCGACCATGTTTTCGTCGCCGGGGTAACCGCAGTCGTGGGCCCGAACGGGTCCGGCAAGACCACGCTGTTGCGTCTGCTGGCCACGATCCGCGCGCCCGCGCGTGGCGAGGTTGTGTTCGAAGGCCGCCGCGTAGACACCGGTGGAGTATCATCTGCCGATATCAGGCGGTATAGGGCCTGCCTCGGATACCTGCCCCAATCGTTTGGGCTGTACCCTGGCATGAGCTCCCGCCAGTTCGTCCGATACATTGGCGAGCTCAAGGCGGTTGACCCCCGCGAGCTGGACGAGCGTGTGGATCGCGCTCTGGTCATGTGCGGGCTGGACCCCGCGTGCAACCGTACCCTATCAAGACGCTCCGAGGGTGAGAGGAGGCGCACAGGCCTTGCCGCCGCTGTAGTCGCTTGGCCTCGGGTGGCCATTCTGGACGAGCCCATGAGATCGTCCGACCCCATTGAACGCCTGCGTTGCAAGGGCCTTCTGCGCGCACTGGCCGATGCAGGAGCAGTGTGTATCGTAGCCTCATCGGCCATCTCGGATGTGGACGGCCTCTGTGATCGTCTGCTGGTGCTGGATGGAGGGCGCCTCGCCTTCGCCGGCGCCCCGCATGAGCTCACGGCAATGGCTCAAGGCTGCGTCTTCACCGCTGAGTTTCCTTCCGCCGCAGCTTGCGGCCATCAACCACCAACTGGGACAGTCGATACGGTTATAGCAAGCGCCTCACGCCGTCCGGGTGGGACGATGCGTGTCCGCGCTGTCACTCCACCCGGCTGGACCCGCTCCCCCGAATGGGTCCCCGCAAGGCCCTCGCTTGAGGAGGCCTACCTATGGCTGCGAACCTTCGGAGCCTCGTCGTCGTATAGGGATTGATTGTCGAGGCGGAGGTGTAGCGATTGCATATTGAGATCCGTAGTCTGTTCAAGACGTACAGGCCCAATACCGTGGCGCTTTCCGATGTAAACCTGGGCATCGGCGCAGGGATGTTCGGCCTTCTTGGCCCGAACGGCGCCGGGAAGACCACCCTCATGAGGATACTCGCGACTCTGATCGACCCGACCTCGGGCACGGTGAGCGTGGATGGTATCGATGTGCAGCATAACAAGGAGGCGATTCGGCGGCAGCTGGGCTACTTGCCGCAGTCGTTCGGGCTGTACCCGCGTCTCAATCCCGTGGAGACTCTGGACTACATCGGGACTCTCAAAGGCCTGCCGGACCCGCGCGAGCGACGACGACGCATCCATGAAATCCTGGAGACGGTGAACCTGTGGGAACACCGCAGACGCAAGGTGCGTGAGTTCTCCGGCGGGATGCTTCAGCGCCTCGGGATTGCACAGGCGCTCCTCGGCGATCCGAGGCTCTTGATTGTGGACGAACCCACGGCCGGACTCGACCCCGAGGAGCGGATCAGGTTCCGCAATCTGCTCGCGATGATGAGCGGCGAGCGGGTAGTGCTGCTTTCGACGCACATAGTCGCCGACGTGGAGTCGTCCTGCTCCGACATGGCCGTAATCAGGAAAGGGCGGGTGATCTTCAGAGGGGCTCCCGAGGATTTAGTGCGCGCGGCTGACGGCAAGGTGTGGCAAGTTCGCTGCAGTCGTTCGATGTTTGAACGGCTTCGAGACGCGGGCGAGCGCACGATCACGGTGATTGGGGCGAAGGATTCCGGCGATATGGTGGAGGTCCGCGTGGTGTGCGCGGGGCGGCCTGCCCTGGGCGAGAGCGCCTCTGTTTCAGCCGCGCCCGACGCGACGCTTGAGGACGCCTACATCGCGCTGATGGAGGCGGTGTAGCATGGCGCGGATCCTGAGTATCGCCCGGTGTCAACTGCGCCTGCTCGTTCGGTCGCCGCTGTTCTTGGCGGCCGCTGTCGCTATCTTGGTCATCGTAACTGCCACTGCCGTTGACTACACAGACAACCTGCCCACACCACCGTCTGAGGCCATGGAGACCGCGGTCGGCCAGATGTTGCCTGTCCAGCTCCTTGTCTTCACCTTACTGGCCGCAGCGGCCGGCGTGTCAGCCCGGTCGGGGCGAGCTGCCGAGATGACGGACACGTACCGGCACAGCAACGCTGAGATGGCAGCCGGACACACGCTGGGCCTGGCAGCTGCGTTTGCGGCGGTTCAGACACTTGCAGTAGCGTGGGTCATCCTGCTGGTGTGGACGGGCTACGGAAGGCTTCCGGTGGACCTGACCACGATAATCGAGGTATTGGCCTTCCGAGCGGCGCCAACCTCGATCCAGTGTGCAGGGGTAGGCTACTTTGTCGGTTTGGACCTGGGCTCGCCCGTTGCCGCGTATCCGATAGCCGCCGGTGTGTGGTTTCTGGGCGTTATCGGCAGCGTGCAGGCGACAGTACTTCCGGCAACCAGATGGCTATGCATACTCGATGCGGGAACGGGGCAGGGTTTTGACTTGCCGATGCTGGCCCGGATATGGGTGGCGCTGGGACTTCTCGCCGCGGGGCTTGCCGCGGCGGTTGTCAAGCGCCGGCGCGAGTCTGCCCAAGTCGCGCGGGCCGGCGCGGTCGCATGGCTCCTCGCGGCAGCGGTGCTATTCGCCGGGGTGATGGCGGACGACTGGACAACTTGGTCTTTCAGGCGCGGCATGTCGGATAAGTTCGTGGCTGCCGCGTCGGCCGATTCGGAAGCTCTAGCGCAGGCGCTGGCTCTTCTACGAGCAGCTGGCGCCGTCAGGAGTCGAAATACGAGTTGCGATGTTGCCCGAGCGCGGGCCTCAACCATCGTCGTCGAGGCTGGCGCCGCCCGGTGTTGCGACGATGTCTGAGCCCGCTGGGATCAAGGCTATCGAGAGGCTGGCGAGGGGAATCGAGCTCGTGCGTGCGGGCGGGCTTTCGGCCGATCGTGAGCTTGCGGAAAACGCCGTGCTCGCTGCCTGGTGGCCGACGGGGGCTACGCGAGGCGATGAAATGCCACGGATGCATGGAAATCTGGATCCACTGGATGACTCGTGCAACGCAATCGAGGGCGTGAAGAGGTACGCGCTCGTAATGTTCATGGAAACCAACGGCGAAGGGGCCAGAGCACAGGAAGTGCTGCGCCAGGCCCTGATGCCCACTGTTTCTGGAGGATTCGGCGGATCCGTGTTCCCCGAGAGCATCAGCGCGGCCTCGCGGCAGGCGATGACGACGATTCACGAGGCCAGGCAAGGCTATGGCGATGGCGTTGTTTGCGCGGCATACCGAGTGTTGCGCTCAGGGCGTCCCGGTCGTGATGGCATCGTGACCCTTGCGGACCTGTCCTCTGCGGTCGAGCGAGCGGTGAGAGAGGCAGGAAGAAGTCGATGACGCGATCAACCCGATCAGCCGTGTGTGCCCGGAAGGCGTTTGTGACAAGGGCAGCATACAGCGCAAGGCTATGGTTTTCGTGGATACACCTCATCGCCGTCGTCGTGTATGTTGCGGCTCTTTTCGCAGAGGGGGGCTCAATGCAGATGATCGCAAGCAGCGCAGGCGAGTGGGCGCGTCGATGGAGGTGCCTTAATATGGCTGAGGTCTACCTCGCTACGCTCGCGCCTGCTTTCGCCGCTGGCCTCCTCGCCCCCGAGCAGGGAGCGGGCGCGATGGAGTTGGCAGCAACGTACCGAGGCGGGCTTACTCGTCTCTTTGAGGGAAGACTTTCCATTGTGGCAACCGCGCTAGCTATTCCTGCGGCAGTCACCGTGGCCTGGGCGATCCGGGCATCCCGCGGCGCGCTGGGCGTCGCGGAACTGGTGAGATCGATTGTGCCCACGATGTGGTTCTTGACCGGGGTCACTTCGCTCGGGACCGTGATCGGCGGCGCGCTGGCCGGATTCACTGCCGGGTTCGGCTGGTGGGCGCTGGATAGGTTAAGCGGCGGCGCAGTGACCGGGCCGCTGTTTCTGTTCGCTGCGACCTTCGGGCTTCGCCGGGCCCCGGAATGGCTCACGCTACACCGCCAGAAGCTCTTGCTTTTGGCGCTGGGAACAGTAATGTTGCTTGTGTGTCGGCAGATCGCCGGAACGCAGGCTGCTTGGGACCACAAGCATGAGTGAGCGCTAGATTCGGTAGTATCGTCGTGCCCCCACTGTCATTACGATGAGGATTCCTGCTACGAGGATAGTGGACACGAGCACTACCGCCACTACAGCCCGTGTCAGCACGATGAGGGCCGCGGAAGCCAGGAGCACTAGGCCCATGATGTAGTAGCAGATCCGCATCCATCTGGCGAACCTATCGGGCTCCAGCATCTTCTCTTCTGTGTAGCCGTTGATGAGAGTGAACCTTCGCTTGTCGCCGATGAGGTGCCCGAAGATGAACGACGCCACGCCGGTTATCGCCAGAATCACTGCTATGGCGACCATGGGCGCGACTTGCGGCCCTGTCATTGCTGCGTCAACCTCCTGCCTGCGGCGAACGCCGCCAGGTTCAGTTCGATGTGTTTCGCCGGAATCACCGTGCGGAGCGCCTGTTTCCAGGCGTCTTCCGGGAACGCGAGAAATGTGGAAAAGGCTCCGAGCAGTACAGTGTTCTCCACGCGAACGTTGCCAAGGCCGGCTGCGACTGCGGAGGCGTCGAGCCAGCGTACGTCGACGCCCCGACCGGCGAGGCGATTGGCGATATCGTCTGGATATGCTTCGCGTCCGATAAGGATGGGCAGTGACGGTATTCGCCTGGTGTTGGCGATGATCACGCCGTCTTCCCTAAGGTAGTGCGAGTGCCTGGCGGCCTCCATGCATTCAAAGGCCAAGATGAAATGGGCCTGCCCGGGTGATATCGTGGGGGCTGCGACGCGCCGGCCGAACCGCACGTGTGTTGTCACGCTCCCGCCGCGCTGGGCCATGCCGTGCACTTCGGACATCTTGACATCGAATCCTGCGTCGAGCAGCAGCTGGGCCAGCACCCGGCTGGCCAGTATTGTGCCCTGCCCACCCACGCCTACGAGCATCGCGTTAGTCGTTTCCGACATCACTCTTCACCGCCCTCTGCCGCTCTAGCCTGCCTGATTGAGTCGAACCGGCACACCTGACTGCAAATGCCGCATCCCACGCAAGTCTCCGCGTCGATCTGCACGTTGTCGCCCTCCACACAGAGAGCCGGACACGCCACGCGCAGGCATGCTTTGCACTTGCGGCATGTGTCTTGATCCACCTGGTAGGCGAGGCGTTTCACTGCCAGTCGCCTGAGCAGCGCGCATGGGCCGTGGGCGATGATCACGGAAGGGCCCGGGTCGCCCATGGCGACCGCGATGGCCTCGCGCACCTGGGCGAGGTCGAACGGATCCACGGTCTGAACCATCTCGATGCCGATGGCGCGGACTAGCGCCGCGAGCTGCGCCTCGCGCGCGGGCGCTCCGGAGAGGGCGAAGCCCGACCCCGGGTTTTCCTGATGCCCGGTCATGGCCGTGATGCGGTTGTCCAGGATGATGGTGATCACACCTACGCTATTGTAGGCCGCGTCGAGCAGTCCGGTCATTCCGGAATGAAAGAACGTGGAGTCGCCTATGACCGCTATTGTCCGGGCGGGTTTGCCCGGTCTGAGGATGTCTAGAGCCGTCTGGAATCCGAGCCCGGCGGCGATCGACGCGCCCATGTCTATGCAGGTATCCATAGCCGCAAACGGCGGCATGGCGCCCAGAGCATAACAGCCAATGTCTCCCGAAACCATCACCGGCAACCTGCCGAGTTCGTAGAAGACTCCCCGGTGTGGGCATCCCGCGCAGAACATGGGCGGCCGTCCTACTACCTGCTCAGCCTCTCGCCCTGGAGCTGAGAGGTTGCCCAGTTCACCGACTGTGCCGAGTGCGCCGGAGTCGGGCGGTGCTGACGCGGTGCCGAGAGGCCTGCCTTCGGCCGCGGCAAGCGCAGGCGCAAGGCTAAGTGCCACAGTGCGCGAGTCCAGCTCGCCGGTGAGCGGGATGAGCGACTTGCCCTCTATGGGGTGTTTGACGTCTATACCCAAAGCTCGGACTGCCTGTTCGAGGAAGGGTTCCAGCTCTTCGACGACGATCACCTGCTCTACCTGGGAGATGAAGCTTCGCGCGAGGGCGTCGGGGAAGGGGAAGCTCATGCCCAGCTTGAGGTAGGAGGCGTTGTCGCCAAGCACCTCGCGGGCGTACTGGTAGGCCACGCCGCTGGATACCACGCCGAGCCTGCGTGACCCCCACTCAATTCGGTTCATGGGAGATGATTCTGCGTATGCCTGCAGTTGAACCAGGCGCTCTTCCACAGCCGCGTGCCGCGGTCGCGCAACTGCCGGAACAAGCACGTGCTTGGCCATCGTGCGTTCGTAGGCGGGCGCCGTCGCCTCCGTGCGCGGGCCGGTCGCCACAGGGCTTTTGCCATGGGCGACCCTAGTTGTTACGCGGAGCAGCACCGGTGTATCGTATTCCTCGCTTAGCTCAAAGGCCGTTCTCGCAAAATCGAGCGCCTCTTGGCTGTCGGACGGTTCGAGCAAGGGCAGTTTCGCAGCCTGAGCGTAGTAGCGATTGTCCTGCTCATTCTGGGAACTGTGGCAGCCCGGGTCGTCTGCGGTGACGATCACAAGCCCCGCATTGACTCCAGTGTAGGACGAGGAGAAGAGAGGATCTGCGGCCACATTCAGACCTACATGCTTCATGGCGCACAGAGCCCGAACGCCGCCCAGGCTGGCACCGAGCGCGGCCTCAAGGGCAGTTTTTTCGTTCACCGACCACTGCGATCGGACCTCCTGGTACTTCGCCATATTCTCCAGTATCTCAGTACTCGGAGTGCCTGGATAAGCCGAGGCGAACCTGACCCCGGCCTCCCAGGCCCCGCGGGCTATCGCCTCGTTTCCTGACATCAAGGTTTTCAAGTACATCCCTCCCACGCAATGAGAGCAGCGCAACCAGAACCGCACAACAGGAACCATTGGGATTTTCCACATGTGATCCGTGAACTCCTCCAATGGGGACGGCGCCGCCAGCGAGATACGGCAGTCAGGGCGGGCGATCTGGAGGCGTACTGCAAGGGGTGGGTGCCCTAGAAGAGGTAGTTGACACTGTGTGACTTCGGTCGTATAGTGGATACGGATATCATACTGATTCAGTCGGAATTACCGACGCCGTCGATCCGAACGGGCAAATGGCGATCTTCGGATGCGACTTCCCGGGCACGACTTCCGGGGTGGCGGATAGCCCTCCCCACACAGGGCTTCGACGTTGGTCGTGATAGGCAACGCAAGGCGAGGTGAGGCAATGAAGCTGAGTTCGCGGACGGAATACGCGGTGCGGGCGATGGCGGAGTTGGCCGAAATGCATGGCGGCGACCCGGTACCGCTGCGCGGGATCGCCGAGAGGCAGGACATACCTGAGAAATACCTAGAGCAGCTCTTTCGGCAGCTGAGGAAGGCCGGGCTTATCAGGGGAGTTCGTGGCGCGCAGGGGGGATACTCGCTCACGCGCGAGCCGCGCGACGTAACAGTGGGCGACATAATGCGTGCCGTGGATGGGCCGATAGCCGTGTGCAGCTGCGCTGCTGAGGGCGAGGGAGACGACGAGTGCGAACGCAAGTCCCACTGTGCGGCGCACCCAGTCTGGGCGAGGCTTCAGAGCGGGATAGTATCGATCTTGGATTCTACGACACTCTACGATATGCTGGCAGAAACACCAGCACACGATATACAGGGCAACCGCGGAGGAGGATCTTGAATGGACAGGGTCTATCTGGACAATGCAGCCACGACCCCCGTAAGACGTGAAGTCTTGGAGGCCATGGCGCCGTATTTCACCGACAAATATGGCAATCCTTCGAGCATACACTCGTTTGGCCGCGTGGTCCGTCGCGACATTGATCTGGCTCGCGAGCGCGTGGCAGCCGCAATAGGGGCTTCGCCTGAGGAGATAGTTTTCACCGCGGGCGGCTCCGAGGCCGACAACATGGCTATCAAAGGCAGTGCTCTGGCTGTGCTGGGCAAGAAGAAGCATGTCATCACTTCGACAATAGAGCACCATGCTGTGCTAGAGACGGCGGAGAGCATGACGCGCCTGGGTTTCGAAGTGACGGTGGTAGGGGTGAACGCAGACGGTCTTGTCGACCCTGAAGACGTACGCCGCGCGATCAGGCCAGATACCTTCTTGGTTACCATCATGCATGCGAACAACGAAATCGGCACTATCCAGCCGATCGAGGCGATAGCCGCGATAGCCCACGAAGCCGGCGCTCTCTTCCACACCGATGCCGTTCAGTCGGTGGCGCACATTCCTGTAGATGTGCAGGCCATGGGCATTGACTTACTCTCGCTTTCGGGTCACAAGTTCTACGCGCCCAAGGGTGTAGGAGCGCTCTACATCCGACGCGGGCTGAGGCTCGTGCCGCTGGTACACGGAGGCGCCCAGGAGCGAAAGCGCCGCGCCGGCACTGAGAACGTGGCAGGAATCGTGGGGATGGGAGTTGCGATCGAGCTGGCCTCGGCGGAGATGGACGCGACGGCTGCGCACGAGCGCGTGCTGCGCGACAAGCTCACATCCGGCTTGGAACAGCGCATCCCGCACGTGAAGCTCAACGGTCACCGCACGCAGCGGCTGCCTAACAATGTCAATATGAGCTTCCTGTATGTGGAGGGCGAGTCGCTTCTTCTCAACCTGGACATGTTGGGAATAGCTGCCTCCAGTGGGTCGGCATGTACGTCTGGTTCGCTGGAGCCATCCCATGTGCTGATGGCCTTGGGCATGCCGCATGAGGTGGCCCACGGCTCAGTGAGGATGACCCTGGGCCGCTACACCACGGAGGCCGATATCGACCGAGTACTTGATGTGATGCCTGGAATAGTGGGCAAACTTCGGGAAATGTCGCCCGTTTACGAGAAGACGATGTGCGGGATCAAAGAGACGTGTGCCAATGCGCATGCGTGCGATGTCGCTCCGGCGAGTTCCTGTTCCTGCGCGGACAGCTGAGAGCAGGCGGACCAAAGGATGCGTCTTGAGCTGCGGTATCATGGATCATTTTGCCACCGCAGCCGGCAGGAGGTGTTTGAACTGTACAACGATAAGGTAATGGATCACTTCACCAATCCACGCAATGTTGGCGATATCCCGGATGCCGACGGCGTGGGGCAGGTTGGCAACCCTGTATGCGGTGACATAATGAGAATAGCGATCAAGGTCGAAGATGGGGTTATCCAGGATATCAAGTTCAAGACCTTCGGGTGCGGAGCCGCAATCGCCACTTCGAGCATGGTGACAGAGATGGTCAAGGGAAAGAGCCTGAAAGAAGCGCTCGAGGTCTCGAACAGGGGTGTTGCTGAGGCCCTTGGCGGGTTGCCTCCGGCCAAGATGCATTGTTCCAACCTGGCTGCCGACGCGCTGCACCTGGCAATCAAGGACTTCATTGAGAAGCACGGCGGCGACGGGCTTGGAATTGACGCTTCCTCGATTGTTGTGGAAGAACACGACCACGGCGAGGAGGCAGACGCCTGACAACGGTTTACTCTCCTTGCGCGCGGGGCATAATACGTCCTGCGAGAGGAGGGAACGGCCATCAGAAGGTTGTGGAGGGCGCTCATTACAGGAAGTCTCATTGGCGCAGGGCTAGGTGTGCTGATGTTGATGAACTCGTCCCGCTCCGGCAAGAAGATCGTGCACGAGGAACTGTCGACTGAGACTCCAATGGGCACTCAGCGCACGGTCAGCCGCACCATGTCGAGACGGAGGTCGTACGCTGAGCCGGTAGTGGAAGCGATGCAATCGATGGGGCGGCGCTTCAGGTCCAGTGACGACCAGGACTGAACTGCCGCGAAGATACGGACCGGTTCCGGACGCGGCGCGCCCGGGCCGGTCCATTTGCGCTGAGGTGCGAGTATGGCGCCGTCGAAGCATGCGGGGATCCTGCGTTGGCTGGGCACTGCACTCGTCGTGCTCGCGCTGGCTCTGTTCGCCTATCGAGTCCGGCGCGCATTCATACCATTTTTCTTTGCTATAGGAATCGGCTATATTATCAGTCCGTTGGTGCGAATGGCCGAGAGAAGAGGCGCGCCTCGGGCTGCCGCGATCTTCACCGCATACGTGCTGGTGGCTGCCGTGATCGGCTTCTCGCTCGCGTTTGTGCTGCCGCCCCTGGCCACGCAGCTTGACGAAGTCGTGGGAGCATTCTCGCCTGATCCCAGCGCTGACGGGCTGGCTGCCGACTGGCGGCGTAGGCTGCAGTCTCTTCCGGAGGGGGCCGCATCGCGGCTGGCGACTGCGGCCGTGGACCGCGCTGAGGCGTACATCAGCGAAGTGGCGCGAGCCGCCGGGCGCGCGGTGTCGGCGCTCACATCACAGCTGGTCAACATCGTTCTGGCGCCGGTAATCGCGTTCTACCTAACGCGTGATGTGGATGCCATTCGCGAGAGATTCGCCTCGTGGCTCCCTGCGGTTTCGCGCAACAGGATCATGAGTGTCGTGTCGGACATTGATAGGGCCCTAGCCGGATGGGTCAGAGGCCAAGTCATCGTGTGCACGTTCGTGGGAATGGCAACAGGGGTCTGCCTAGGGCTCTTGGGCGTGCGATACGCGCTCCCAATTGGGTTTCTCACAGGCATCCTGGAGATAATACCTTACTTCGGCCCCGTGCTCGCACTGATTCCGGCTGTTCTTCTCGCCGCTCAGAAGTCCACGTTGACAGCGCTCGTCGCCGCCACGGTGTTCGTTGCGATTCAGCAAATTGAGTCGGCAGTAGTCTCGCCCAAGATCGTTGGGGACTGCGTGGGCCTGCACCCTTTGGTGGTCATCGGGGCGTTGCTTGCTGGCGGCGCCTTGTTCGGCGTGGTCGGCATGTTACTGGCAGTGCCTGTGACGGCCGTGTTGTTCATCCTGGGCCAGCGCTTGCTCGTGGATCCGTCGCGGTAGACGCTGCGGCTTTCGCAGGAGAAGCGCCGACCCTGTAGAAGAAGAACTATTGCCTGACACAGTAGAGGAAGCGGAGCTACAGAAGGAGGAAGGCTGATGCATGCTGAGATAGTCAATGTAGATGGATTGACCATGATGGCCAAGTCCGACACCAACCACTGGGTGGTCATGGACACCGCGAGAGAAGGGCAGTCGGCTGCAGCGGCCACGCCCATGGAGACGTTTCTTTTCGGATTCGGCGGGTGTTTCTGCATGACTGTGAAATCCCTTCTGCTCAAGAAGAGGCTAGACGTGGGGAAGGTGTCGATGAGGATAGACGCGCAGCGGGCGCCCGAACCGCCCACTGTGTTCACAAAGATCGACGCCACACTGCGCTTTTCAGGCGGCAGCCTGCGCGATTCCGACGTGGAGTGGGCGGTAGCGCTGGCGCGCGAGAAATACTGCCAGGTGGGCGTGATGCTGGAGAAGGCAGTGCCTATCGACGTGAAGTGGGAAATCCTTGAGTAGGCGTGCGACTCTATGGCCCTGCGACCCGAGTGGACCCTGAGTAGGCCATTGTGTGTAAACCGGTGTTATGATAAGGTAATTTGAGAATCGGCGACAGTCCGAGCGGGCGGTCGCCGCGGCGCATGCGACGCTGCTCTGGCCGTGCAAGTGGGGTGTTGCTAATGAAGACTGACGAATTGAGGCAGGCCTATCTGAAGTTCTTTGAGTCCAAGGGGCACAAGGTATTGCCGTCGGCATCGCTGATCCCTGCAGGCGATCCTACACTGCTGCTTACGGCTGCGGGAATGGTGCCGTTCAAGCCGTACTTCCTGGGTACGGCGAAACCGGATCACCTCCGTGCTACCACCTGCCAAAAGTGCGTGCGCACCGGCGACATTGAAAACGTCGGCCGGACGACGCGGCATGGCACGTTCTTTGAGATGCTTGGGAACTTCTCATTCGGCGACTACTTCAAGATGGAGGCCATCACCTGGGGTTGGGAGTTTGTCACCCGGGTGCTTGGTTTCAGCCCAAAGCAGCTTTGGATCACAATCTACCTCGACGATGACGAGGCTTTCGAGATATGGAACAAGACGGTGGGCGTGCCCGCCGACAGGATAATCCGCAAGGACAAGAAGGACAACTTCTGGGAGATCGGGGTTGGGCCGTGCGGCCCGTGTTCGGAGATACACGTCGACCGCGGCGCCGACGTAGGCTGCGGGTCCGCAGATTGCGGCCTGGACTGCGACTGCGGCAGGTTCATCGAGATATGGAATCTAGTGTTCATACAGTTCCACTGCGATGAGCAGGGCAACTACACACCCCTTGAGCACAAGGGAATCGACACCGGCATGGGGCTGGAGCGTGTCGCAGCTGTGCTGCAGAACGTGCCTACGATATTCGACACCGATGAAACCCGGATCATACGTGACTCGGCAGCCGGGCTCGCCGGCGTAACCTACGGTGAGGGCGGGCTGCCGGATATGGCGGTTCGAATCATTGCCGACCATGTCAGGGCTTCCGTGTTCATGGTGGGCGACGGTATCCTGCCCACCAACGAGGGACGCGGATATGTGCTCCGTCGCCTCCTGCGCCGAGCTGCGCGTTTCGGTAAGCTCATCGGCATTAAAGGTGTGTTCCTGCCGAGAGTGGCCAACGCAGTCATAGACGTCATGCGCAATACCTACCCCGAGCTTGCCGACGGCCGCGAGCGCATTGTGCGTACGATCCAGCTGGAAGAAGAGCGGTTCCTAGTCGCCCTGGATCAGGGTTCGGCGGTGCTGGAATCGGTGATCGCCCGTGTGCAGTCGGAGGGCGGATCGTGTGTACCCGGGGCGGACGCGTTCCGTCTGTATGATACATTTGGTTTTCCATTTGAACTGACAGTGGAGATCGCCGGTGAACGAGGCCTCACTGTAGACCAGAGCGGCTTCGACAAGGCCATGGAGGCTCAGCGCGAGCGGGCGCGGGCGGCTCGGGGCGGCAATGCCTATCTGGACGAGGCTTCGGAGAGGTACCATGCCGCCATAGGCGAGGCGACCACTGAGTTCGTGGGCTATGATAGGCTGGAAGAACAAGCCCGCATCATCGCCGTGATTGGCTCCGACGGCGTGGCTGCGCAGGCGCTTTGCCAAGGCGAACAGGGAGAGATTGTGCTGGACCGCACGCCGTTTTACGCCGCCTCCGGCGGTCAGCAGGCTGACACCGGGGTCATCGTCGCGGGCGAAGGCGGGCGCGAGGGCGATGCCGTCGGCGCCGGCGCCGTTGCTCAAGTTATGGGTGCAAGCAAGCCGCTGGGAGACGCCGTGGTGCACGCGGTGCGGGTGACCCGCGGCAGCCTGGCTGTGGGCGACGTGGTCACTGCCCGGGTGGACGAGGACCATCGCGCGGCCATACGGCGCAATCACACGGCCACACACCTGCTCCACGCAGCCCTCCGGAAGGTGCTGGGATCCCACGTGCAGCAGGCTGGATCGCACGTAGACGACGAGCGCCTCAGGTTTGACTTCTCGCACTTCGAGGCAGTTGGGCCGGAGCAGCTCGCTTCCGTCGAGCGGCTCGCGAATGAATGGACTCTGGCCAACGTTCCTGTGGATGTCAGCCTGGTGACTTTGGATGAGGCGCACCGTATGGGCGCCATGGCCCTATTCGACGAGAAATACGGCAACTTAGTGCGGGCCGTGCGGGTGGGCGATGTCAGCCTGGAGCTCTGCGGCGGCACGCACGTTGCTCGAACGGGCGACATCGGCATGATCAAGATAGTGTCGGAGGGCGGCATCGCAGCCGGTGTCAGGCGCATAGAGGCTGTTACAGGCCTTGGAACACTGGACTACGCGAATCGGACGCGCTCGGCGCTGCGCGAGGTTGCCGACATCTTGAAGGTTCCCGAGGACTCTCTGGCAGCTCGCGTCGACAGGCTTATGCAGGATCTGCATGACCAGGAGCGCGAGGTTCACCGTCTCACGCAGCGCTTGGCGGCGGGCAGCATTGATTCAGTTGTCGCGGCTCGCGAAATGGTTGGGGATGTGGCCGTGGTGGCAGCGGCAGTGGAGGCGGCCGATGCCGAAAGCCTGCGGAATCTGGCAGACCAGATCCGCGATAGGCTCGGCTCGGGAATAGTACTGCTGGGCGCGGTGACCGGCGACAAACTGGGATTCGTGGCGTGTGTCACCCGCGATCTCGTTGAACTAGGCTACAACGCCGGCGCCATCGTGAAGGAAGCCGCGCGCGCCGCGGGCGGCGGCGGAGGCGGTAGGCCCGACATGGCGCAGGCGGGTGGACGCGACGTGTCCAAACTCGACGCAGCACTGGCGGCGGGTGTCGAAGCAGTGCGCGCGCGCAAGGCGCGTTAGGTGTAGAGGCGGAGCATCGCATCCGGCGTCTTCGTTCTGTGAACACTATTACCGGCCCGAGGTGGTGTTTTCGATGACTGGGCATTGGGACGAGACGGTCAAGTACCCGGCTCTGGGAGCGGACGAGATCACGCCGGTCAGGAAAGTGCTGACTGAGGTGACGGCCGCACTCATGGAGAAGGGCTACAATCCCGTCAACCAGCTCGTGGGTTATCTGCTCTCGGGCGACCCTACATATATTACGGGTTACAAGGGCGCTCGCAATCTCATCCGCAAGGTGGAGCGAGACGAAATCATTGAGGAGCTGGTCCGAAACTATCTGCGCAAGTAGTGGATTGCGCAGGCGCGCATTGACCGCGGTCATACTGACCGCGGTCTTGCTGGCCTGGGCGGCGGA
>JAGVTS010000056.1 GCA_019136685.1 Bacillota bacterium
GCCTCGTGCGTAATGGCTTTTCTTCCGCCGGAGCGTAGGAAGGCACAGGCAGAGGTAGGGGCAGGGGCAAGCCGGCGTGGCAGCGGCGGATATCGCGGCCTTCTACGCGACCGCCCGTTCATGCAGTTCATTGCTTTCTACTCGGTGTGCGCCTTCGCCTACTACATGATCCAGCCGCTCATATCGCAGTATCTGAGCGATGTGCGGAGCAGCAGTATCCGGACCATAGGCATGCTCGGGACGTTGATGTCCTTGGGCCAAGCTCTGATTACGGTGGTGGTAGCCAGGGCTGCCGACAGGCGTGGAGCTGTAGCGGCTGTAGGTGCGAATCTGCTGGTTTTTGTGGTGTCGTTATTCTGTTTTGTGGCGGTCCCGTCGCCGGCAGCTACTCTGGTCTGCCTGTTCCTGCTGGGAGGATTCATGGCCGGCCAGGGCGTGGTGTACGCCGGGGTGGGTGAGATACTAGGGGAGCGCGCGGACGGACGGGCGTTTGCCCTGTTCAGCCTGGCGATGTCAACCGTGTCGGTGTTCGGCCCGTACCTGGGCGGGGCGATGTATGCTCGCTCACAGAGCGCGCCATTCTACTTGGCGGCGGGGCTTACAGCAGCTGGTGGTCTGTTGCTGGTGAAGGAGGGGCTCGTAGTTCGAAGCGGCAGAGGAGGTGGTCTTGCGGGAGAGCAGCTTCAAGAGAGATCCGGTTCTACTACTATCTAGCGTTCAGTTGGCCATCATGAACTGCAAGGAGGTACATAGAATGCGCAAACTCGGACTGATAATTGGGCTGTGTGCGATTCTGATGCTGGCAGGCTCAGTGTACTGCCTGGCGGCAGCCAAACCTACGGGCAAAGTAGTCCTGACTGTGATAGGCGCCATAACCGAAACCAACTCGGACAAAGGGCTCGAGCTCGACATGGCGATGCTTGAGGGCATCGGAACCAAGCTCTACGACGGCGCCGACCCGTGGCTCGGCAAGAAGAAATACACCGGAGTGGTCATCGCAGATATCCTCAAGTTCGCCGGAGCGTCCAAGGATGTAGCCGAGATCATAGTGATCGCAAACGACGGCAAGAAGGTGACGCTCAAGCCTGAGGACGTAAGCAAGTACCCCATAATGCTTGCAACTCAGGATGCCGGCAAGCCCATTGGGGCAGGACTTGGCGGACCGGTCAAACTGGCATTCCCGTACACAACCTATCCGGAACTCCAGAAGATGTACCCGAAGGAAGACTGGAGCTGGTTCGTTGTCACTCTTGAAGTGAAGGTGAAGTAGAAGTGCGGCGCTTACGAGCGCTGCCGCTGTTTCTAACTGCGCTAATCGTGCTGGGTCAGGCGGCGCTGGTGCTGGGGTCCAGCGCCCCTGCCGCCGGCCCGGCCTATGCCGGTCCGACGCAGTTGGGGCCAACGGTAGTGGTAGTAGTGTTGGACGGATGCCCGGCAGACTCGCTGGATCTCCTGCCTGAAGATGCATTTCTCAGCGCGGCGCGGCGCGAGAGCGGCGATCTGGGCGCTTGCCCACATGGTGGCATGGCGACAGTGGTGCGAACGGTCTTCCCGTCGTCGACTGCGGCAGGACACGCCGCCATATTCACCGGATCATATCCTGAGGAGAACGGAGTGACCGGCAAGGAATACCTGCGGACAGATGGGTCGCTCGGCCGGTTCAACTCCCCGAACCTGCTCGAAAGGCCGACGCTGTTCGAAGCCGCACGTGCCGTAGGCTTCGGCACTGCCATGATGTCGGCGAAGAAGAATGTTCGCCTCATGCTGTCTGGGGCGGCGGACGTGTCGGTGGGGGCTGAGGAAGCCCCGGATTGGATTCTGGACGCAGCGGGACCCCCGCCTGATCAGTCCGAGCAGTATGACGACTATGCCGGATGGCATGTCAAGCTCGACCTGTGGGTGCTGGACACGGTCCAAGCCTATCTCGAGAAGGACTACGCTCCCGCGGTCATCGGAGTCAACCTAGGGAGCCCTGACAAGTGTGGACACAGATACGGTCCCGCTCCGGCCGAGGAGACTGCCGCGGCGATAGCGGCGATGAGCCGGGGGCTTGAGAACCTGGCGGCGACGCTGGAGGCCACTCGTTCCGGCAATTGGTGCATGATTGTCACTGCTGACCACGGCATGACGCGGGTAGACAAGGGCATCACCGCGCTTGACGTCATAGCCGAGGTGGCCGAGTCAACCGGGAGCGAAATCGCTGCGACGCTGGACGGCGGTGCGCTGTACGCATGGGCGGAGGGTGAGGCGGCAGGCGAACTGGCATATGCACTCGCTGGCACTGAAGGCGTGGTCGAGGTGATCGGCCGGGGTAGCCCCGAGGATCAGGCGCGCCGCGCTGAGCTCCGCACGCGCCATCCGCGTACCCCGCCGTTGATAGCGGTGGTGCAGACGGGCTACATGTTCATCGAATCACCGCTGTTCATGGATTACACTCGGGGAAGCCACGGCACAGCCGACCTGGACTCTGATGTGCTTGTGCCCCTGATCGTATACGGCCGGCACGCCGACTTCGGAGACGTGAGCCGGCTCGTCGATGCGGCGCGGTCGGTGACTGACATCTATGGCCTGGTCATGACCATTCTGGGGATTGAATGAACGGGCATGTGGCAGAGCATAGTGTGCAACCTGCAGATGAAGGCGGTACACGAAGCGGGCAGAGAGGCGATACTCTCCTGCCCGCTCGTTGGCCTTGCGGCGGATAGGCAAGGCAGGGGTAGAGGCTGCCTGTAGGTATCACGGTCTGCGGCCTCAGTGCTTCGCTCTCGCCGTGTAGGCATCGAAGCGCCTGCCCAACTCGAGCCGGGGCGATAGCTGCTGAGCAGGTGTGAAGAACACTCCCAACGCTCCGAAGACGGCCGTCATCGCGGCCACAGCTGTAGCTGCCGCGACCATTAGCATCACTACTACCTGGTAGCGCACTGCGTCCGGAGGGCTTGCGCCCGAGATGATCTGTCCCGTCATCATTCCCGGCAACTGCACCAGGCCCACTGTCATCATGGAGTTGATCGTGGGCATCATCGCGGCGCGCAGGGATTCCCTGAGTGCGCCTGCGGCCGCCTCGCGCGCGGTCGCCCCAAGCGCCAGTGAGGCCTCGACCTCACTGCGGCGTAGCGTCAGCTCTGAATGGAACCTGTTGACCACGAGCGCCGCCCCTGTCATGGAGTTTCCGATTACCATGCCGGCGATTGGTATCACGTACTGAGGTTGGTACCACGGTCGCACGCGCAGCACCACTCCGATTACGAGTATCAACGTGATGACGCCCGCGGTAGCGATGGCGGCGGTCATGACTGCAAAGAGCCCTTGCTTGGCCCCGGACTGCCTCTTCATGGCGTTGTACCCGGCGACAGTGGTCATAATCGCCAGGGCCGCCACAACCCAGTACCATCGAGACGCATCGAATAAGCGCTGCAGGACGAATCCCACCGTCAGCAACTGCACGAAGGTGCGGACGGTTCCGACAGCGATGTCGCGCTCGAGCCCGAGGCCTTGCCAGTATGAGACGATTGCGGTGACTCCCACGAAGAGCAGGGCTATGAGGAGATCGATCAATGAGATATGGATGTAGGCACTAGCGTTCATTTGACAGCTCCCCCTGTAGGAACCTCCGCCCGATTTCCGTGGCGGGACCTCGGAAGAAGGCATCCGCCGGGCCCTCCTCGATCTTGGCGCCGCGCACGAGCAGCACGACTTGCGTGCCCACGGCGCGGGCATGCTCCATCAGGTGCGTCACCATGATCACAGTCAGCCCTAGCTCGCGGTTGAGCCGGCATATCAGGTCCAGCACGGTGTTGGCCGCCGTTTGATCCAGGGCAGATGTAGGCTCGTCCAGCAACAGCGCCTCGGGGCGGTTGGCCAGAGCTCGGGCAATGCACATCCGCTGTTGCTGCCCAACAGAGAGCGCCGTGGCGGGCCGATGGAGCAGGTCGCGTTCGAGCTGAACTAGGTCGAGATACTCACCCGGGTCGCAGTCTTCTCGGCGCAGACGTGGGCCGTACGACACGTTGTCCGCGACCGTGCCTGCGATCAGCGCGGGAGTCTGGAACACCATCCCCACACGGCGCCTGAGCTCTCGTACATCCAGAGATGAAATGTTTGTCTCGAACAGGTTGATCCGGCCGGACGTGGGGTCCTCAAGCCTGTTTATCATCCGCAGGAGTGTGGACTTGCCCGACCCCGAGGGTCCCACGAGAGCCAGGATCTCACCCTTAGGCACGCTGAAGGAAACGTCCTCGATCACCTGAAGCTGAGTCACCGAATCACCCAGCACGACAGGTTTAGTTTTGCTTACGTGGATTAGTTCGACCGCAGCAGTGCATTTGGGGTCGTTCACAGAAACCGACCTTCCCTCGTTCATGGCGTTTGCGGGCATTGGGCAGCGTAGCCCGCCCAAGCAACCGGTTTGATACTACTCCGCCGCTGGGCGTTTTGCAACATCGGCATCATGGGGTCCATGCAGGAGTTCGTCGGGCGTTGGGGTCACCATGAAGCCCTCCTGGGCAAAATGCCGATCGAGGGTCAGAGCAGTATCGATACGTTCGTCTCGCATCAGCACGAAGGATGTTGCGTCCACAAACGAATACGACCTATCCTTGCGACGCTGGAGTAGAAGAAAGGCCGCGTCAAGCTGCCCCGGAGCCGGATTGAGCACACGAGCCCTGTGGCTTGCGAGGATCCTGTCGCGGAATGCCCAGAAACCTGCTGCACTAGCCCGCGCAGACAGGAGCGTGTACAACTCGCCCAACACGAGGCTGCTGGTGACGAACAGCGTACCGTTGCTATAGAGCTCGGCATGGGCTGAACGTACCTGCGCGTGCCTGCGGTCGCCTGCAAACATCAGCGAGAACCAGGCGCTTGTGTCCACGAGACAGCGAACGCCCATCAGTCTTCCCAATCCTTCCGGTAGATGTAGCGGTCGTGGTTCTCGGCTGCATCGACCGGGACGGCAGGCGAGTCAATCATTCCAACTATGTCGAGAAGGGGGTCGTCATCCGGCGCGTGCGCCTCTCGGGCGACAAGACTCAGGATAGCCTCGCGAATGAGCTGAGCCATTGATACACTGCGGCGCTCCGCGAGTGACGCCAGTTCATCGCGAACCCGGGGCTCGATGTAGAACTGCATGCGGTGCATGCGACCCTGTTCTGACATGTCGGACACCTCGCTTCTACTAATGTATACACATAGATATATACATCTACACTGAGAATAGTGTCACAGGCTATTCATGTCAAACACGCACCTACCCGCCAGGAGAGGAGATCATATGGGACATCGCGAATTCGGCTGTGCTCATAGGTGCATCATTGCGCCGCTTGTGGCACCTGCAGTCTGGTCATCATCCTGCATTGGAGCATAAACCGAGGGAGTGATCTATCTTGACTGGGCTATCGCTACCCGCAAGTATCGCGGAGATTGTCGGAAACGGTACGCTGTCGCGCGATACTGTTGGGTGTTCAGCCTCGGCGGTTTTCCGTGTTCAGGGCCTGGCGGGAGGCGGAAACGCCTATCTGAAAATCCTCGAGGCGGCGGAAGACGATGACCTGCGCCGCGAACGCGACGTGCTCAAGTGGCTGACTTCGCGACTTCCTGTGCCTCGAGTGCTGGACTTCGCACAGGAAGGGCGGACCCAGTACTTGCTCATGACCGAGGCGCCGGGCTCTAGCGCCTTAGGCGAGGTGCAGGCAACCGAGGCAGAGCAGGTGATTAGCCGGCTGGCAGAGGCACTGCGCGCGGTTCATGATGTTGACATTTCGGCGTGCCCATTCGACATGCGGCTCGATGTGAAGCTTGCCGAAGCAAGGGCCAGGATAGACTCGGGGCTAGTGGACGAGGGGGATTTCGAAGGCGTGAACATGGGCAGAAGCGCGATGGACATCTACCACGAACTCATCGCGACCAGGCCCGACCATGAGGAATTGGTTTTCACCCACGGCGACTACTGTCTGCCCAACATCATGCTGAAAGACGGCGCAGTGAGCGGATTTCTCGATCTCGGACGCGCCGGCATCGCTGACAGGTACACTGATTTGGCTCTAGCAGCCAGAAGCATCAGGCACAACACAGGCGACGAGCGGTTGGTCGGCCTCTTCTTCGAGGCATACGACCTGGGCGAGGTGGACTGGCGAAAGGTCGACTACTACATCCTCCTGGACGAGCTGTTCTGAGCCTTCATTGTCTCCGCTTACCGCTTGCGACTGCTGCCGCTATAGCTGCTACGCTGACGCGCGATCTTCCGAAGCTCTGCATTGAGGGAGGCTGAGCCTCTGCACCTGAGAGGAGGTTTGCCCAGACTTAGCCTGATGACGCTGGACGCGGCAGACTACAGAGCTGATGGGAGAATCTAGGTGTCGATTCTATGAACGCATTTTCGGCAATGTGTCGATAAAATGGACAATGGGTGGTGCATAACGGAACGTACAGACGTATAGAACGTCTGAGCCTTAGCATGTCTAGCATATATCCCCATCTAGCGAATCGTAAAATGGTGCTGACTAGCAGACTAACCCATGTGCTCGCCATAACATCCCATCGAATGCCGCTGAGGCCACCAGATCATTCCATCGTCCGCCCTTATACAGATATGCATCACGATATGCATCAGCCATCGTCCGGATTCGCGTAAGATTCGGAAAAACCCGTCGATAATATGAACGCATCACAAAAGGCCGGCTAGAGACACATTTCGTGACGAACCTGCAGTGTAAGTCGCATATTCATTGCTTGCTGCCCGGCGCGACGTGTTTGCTTCCACATTGGTTGCCCACAAACAGCGATTTGAGCCCGTGGCCTGCGCATGCCGGGTTGACGCGGTCGGTGGCACGTGCGATTTGACGCTGGATTGAGCATGTATCATTGACATTATGCATCGTATGGTTTAATATATTGATTGCGAAATCAAGAATATTGAGGTTCAACCCAAACGGAGGTGCTGACCATGATGATCATGATAGCGAACGTGAAGGTAGAGGTAAGCCGGGCGCCACGCCGCCCAACGATGAACTGGGACGAGATCGGGCGGGCATACGAGGGGCAGCTGGTCGAAAGAGCTGCAAGAGCTGCGCGGCTGGCGCATGAGATGAAGGCGAGCGCGTATCTTCCGTTGTTAGGGTAGGCGCACGAGGGTGGGCGTCGCGAACCGCAGCGCCGAAGAAGGGTATGGTGTATGGCAGTGGAGTACGTCTGTGTGGTGGAGGGCCTTTGCAAGACGTATGGCCCCACGGGCGTTGTTGCCAATCGGGATCTGAACTTGCGGGTTTCTCCCGGTGAGGTCCTTGGGCTGTTTGGCCCGAACGGCGCCGGCAAGACCACACTAGTCAGGCAGATCATGGGCCTGCTTCGTCCCACGAGTGGTTCGATAAGCATCTTGGGACACGATGTTGTGCGTAACCCTGGCGCTGCGCCGGTCTACGCTGCATACCATGCGCAGCGCCAGGTCATGTTGGCCAGCTACCGCGCGACAGAAGTGCTGGCGCAGGCGGGTGTGTTGCGGGGAATGCGGACTCGGGATGCGATCAGTCAGGCATGCGCGCTTCTGGAAGCGTTTGGGCTTGCGGGACGGTCAGGCAGCTTGATGCTCCGCCTGAGCGGCGGAGAGCGGCAGATGGTCTTCCTGCTCTCTACCTTCATGGGAGATCGCTCGCTGGTCATACTGGACGAACCTACGAGCAACCTCGATCCAGTGCGACGCCGGCTTGTGTGGGACTTCCTGCGTGAGAGGGCGCATGAGGGCATAGCGATAATTCTGGTTACTCACAACGTGGCCGAAGCTGACCAGGCCGTACATCGGGCGGTCGTCGTAGACCGGGGGACGGTGGTTGCGGACGGTACTCCGGGTGATCTTAAGCGGATGGTGAGTCGCAAGATAGAGATCCGTGTCTCATTGAAGCCGGGCGCACAATGGCTTCTGGCTGACACCGCTCGGGGCGAGCCGCTTGGCGGGGGCAGGTGGATAATCCGGGCCGATCCGGAGGAGTCCTCGCAAGTTCTTTCACACATCATCGAGACACAAGGCCTGGACGGCATCGACGATTTTGCAGTCTCAGGTGTGAGCATGGATGCGGTGTATGAGGCACTGACAGGAGAATGGTGGGATGAGCGACATGAACGGGCAATCAACTGACCCCGGCCCCCAGGGCGTTCACGCGGTGTCGGGCATCCCAGCAACGGGCGCTGCAACATCAGGCATAGCATGCTGCGGTAGACTGGCCCGCGAGTACTGGTGGCTACTGCGCGGCCAACTTCACCAGCTGCGACTGCAGTGGTTCTGGTACGTGGTCATGATGTCGTTTGCCCCGCTGATCACAATGGCGTTCTTGTGGTTTTTCACCGGTAGGTCGCCGGAGGCGTTGCTCTTCATAATCACAGGAAGTATCACTACCGCACTGTGCACATCGGCAATGTTGACTCTGGGCCAGAACATAGGATACATGAAGGACGCGGGAAGCTTCGAGTACTATGCCAGCTTCCCGGTTTCGAAACCCGTGTTCATACTCGCCCTGGCAACTCGGAGTGTGATACTATCGATTCCTTCATCTGTGATACTGCTTTCGATCGGCGCTTTCATCTTCGGGGTGCCTATGCGCCCATCTCCGATCACCATCCTCATCTTCATTCTGGCAGGCTACTCCCTCGCCGGCCTGGGGGCGTTCGTGGGCTTCTTCAGCCGAGACGGGCAGACTGCAGGGCTCGTTACTCAGATAATCGACCCGCTCATTGTCTTCCTGGCGCCGGTGTACATTCCCGTTGAACGCTTGCCGCGGTTTCTGCAGCATACGGCGAAGCTCCTCCCGACTACATACGTTGCTAATGCCCTGCGCGCATCAGTCGCAGGCTGCGTCACGAGCCGAACCTGGCGTGAAATCGGATTCTTAGCCGCATGGACGCTCTTGTCACTCTGGGCCGCGTCCCGCAAGCTCGCCTGGCGGGCCAGTGAGTAGCCCTCGCGATCCGCGCCAAGATCATGAGCGATGGAGGCTTCGCGGACTCTGCGAAGGTACGATACAATTGGGCTGCATCTATTGAGAAAGCGAGGCATGCTCATGTCTAGTATCGACAAGAAGGACCTCAGGGGTGTGTTCGCTCCGATTCCTACGCCGTTTGGCGAGGACGGGGAGCTCTCATTGAGCGCGGTTCGCGGCAACATGGAGCGGTGGGCCGGCTCGGGGCTTGCCGGGGTTGTGGTGTTCGGGTCGAATGGGGAGGCGCCTTATCTGTCGTGGGACGAGAAGGCGCGCTTGATAGAGGCTGTGGTTGAGGCCAATGCAGGGCGCAAGCAGGTTATCGCGGGCACGGGGCAGGAGACCACGCGCGATGCCATTCGACTCACGCAGAAGGCAGCCGAGCTTGGCGCGCAGGCAGCGCTGGTATTGCCACCCCACTTCTACAAGAATGCAATGACCAATGCGGCTTTGGCCACCCACTACAGGGCGGTCGCCGATGAGTCTCCGATTCCGGTGATTATCTACAACATGCCGGGCAACACCGGTCTTAACCTGGGCTCGGAACTCGTGGCCGAACTCTCGAATTACCCCAACATCGTCGGGCTAAAGGATAGCTCGGGTAATATCGTGCAGATCGCTGAGATAGTGGCGATGGCCAAGGAAGGCTTCGCGGTGTTCGCCGGGTCAGGTAGTTACCTCCTGCCTACGCTGGCTGTTGGTGGGGTGGGGGCAACGGCGGCCGTATCGAATGTGTTTCCCGATGAGTGCGCCGCCGTTATCAGCCTGTTCGATCAGGGCGACATTCAGAGAGCTCGCCAGTTGCAGCTCAAGCTGATGGAGGTCAATCGGGCTGTTACTAGCAGATGGGGCGTGCCTGGGCTCAAGGCCGCGCTGGAGATTATTGGACTGTACGGGGGCCCGCCGCGCCGACCGATGCTGCCCCTGGGCGAGGCTGAACGGCAGGAACTTGCGAGGATCATCGACCGGACGGGATTCGTGAGCCAATAGATCACGGCGCGGACTCATCTATCGGCTTGCCCTCAGCAGTATCGCGGTAGGCCAGGGCGAGCGCGCGCCGGGTTACGGTCTGGTAGTAGTCTTTCATGACGGCCAGGAAGTCTGAATTGGACAGAACCCTATCGCGTGCCCAGAACTCGGGCACGCCCAGACGGTGTATGATGCCAAGGGGCGTCTCTGGGACGGCCACATTGACCTGTACTGAATCTGCGGCTGTGGCGTCTCCGTTCCAGAAGGAGTCGGGCGCCTCCTGGATCAGGGTAAGGAGCTGCTCTGCTGCATCGGGTTCGATGTCGGGCGCGCTGACGTTGCCCTCAGTTGCGCGGGCGCGCTTTTCACGCAGAGCAGCCAGCAAGCGCTCCTTGGACATCCCTCGAAGCAGCAAGAGGAGAAACGGATCGCGGTCGAACTCCGTGCCGAGCGTGTAGAATACCGCTGCGATATGCTTACATGGATTGGCCCAGTCAGGGCATGTGCATGACATATCGATATCCTGTTCGGACCCGGGGAAGAGCGGAGTGTCGCACCGATCGAACGCGTCTTCGATGTTCTCAGGCATCTCGCCTGCCAGTAGCCGAGCGGCGAACGAGGCGTGTTCCGCCATAGTCGACGCTGCTTCGTCCCAGTCGGAGTCGCTCAGGGGATCGATGTTGATAGTGATCCTGTATGGCCGCTTGCGCGACCCCTGCACGCGGGCGTCGATTCTTCCCGGGCGCACCTTTACCTCAAGCACATTGCCTTGCCTGGCATATGTCCTTCCTCGCTGCAGGCGGCTGGACCAACCCAGCCGTTCGAGGGCGGACGTCCATCTTTTGGCCCACCATGTGCCGCCGAATTCGTCTTTTTTGGCCATCTTACTGCGCCTCCTCTTCCTCTGCGAGGCTTTCGCGTCTCAGCACGAACAGGTCGCGAAGCTGGTCAGTGGACATCTCGGTAATCCAGTCCTCGCCGGCGCCGATTATCTCCTCTGAGAGGGCTTTCTTCTCCTCTATCAGCTGGTCAATGCGTTCCTCCACTGTCCCGGCCGTCACGAACTTGTAGACATGAACGTTCTTGGTCTGGCCTATGCGGAACGCCCGATCGGTGGCCTGGTTCTCGACGGCAGGATTCCACCATCGGTCGAAGTGGAAGACGTAGCTGGCGCGCGTCAGATTGAGCCCCGTGCCGCCTGCCTTGAGCGACAGGATGAAGACGGGCGGACCGGAAGGGTCGTTCTGGAATCGCTGGACCATCTTGTCCCTGGCCTTTTGCGGCACTCCGCCATGCAGGAACGAGACCTCACAGCCGAGAGTGCGGGACAGGTACGTCTGCAGCATCGACCCCATCTCGGCGAACTGGGTGAACACCAGTGCCCGGTCGCCCTCGCCTATCGCCTCCTCCAGCATCTCCGCCAGTCGGGTGAGTTTGCCGGAGCGGTTGTCGAGGCTGCTCTTGTCGTGCAGGAACTGGGCCGGGTGGTTGCACACCTGCTTCAGCTTGAGCAATGTGGACAGAATAATCCCTCTACGTTCCATGCCCGATGCGCCCTGGATTCTGGCGAGCATGTCGCGGACGACAGCTTCGTACAGGGTGACCTGCTCTCTCGTGAAACTGGGGTACACCTTGGCCTCCTGTTTCTCGGGTAGGTCCTGGATGATCCGCGGGTCGGTCTTTACGCGGCGCAGTATGAAAGGACGGGTCAGGCTGCGCAGACGACTGGACGCCTTTGCATCTCGATACCGCTCTATCGGGATTGCGTAACGCTGCCGGAAGTCAGCGAACGAGCCCAGGTAGCCGGGGTTCAGGAAGTCCATGATCGACCATAGTTCCGACAGGCGGTTCTCAACAGGCGTGCCGGTTAGGGCCACGCGGAATCCGGCGGTTAGGCTGCGGGCGCTTCTGCTCTGCTTTGCCTCGGGGTTCTTTATATTCTGCGCCTCGTCAAGCACGACTGCATTCCATCGGATCTGGCTCAAGGTCGGCTCGTCGCGCGGCAGGAGGGCATAGGTAGTCAACACCACGTCGCAAGCCGCGGCGGCCTGCGCGAAGTCGTCTGCTGCCAGCCTGGTTGGGCCGTGATGAACCATGACCTCGAGTGATGGGCCGAACCTTGCGAGCTCGCGATGCCAGTTGCCTACGACTGAGGTCGGGCAGACGAGCAGGGTGGGCGCACGGAGCGCCCCCTCCTCCTTGGCGCGGAGCAGAAGCGCGATAAGCTGGATTGTCTTTCCAAGCCCCATGTCGTCGGCCAGGCAGGCGCCGAGGCCCCACCGCTCCAGAAAGGCCAGCCACGACAGGCCGCGGATCTGATACGGCCTGAGGGCGCCGTTGAACGTGCGCGGCTCGGGCAGCTCCTCTACCCGCTCTCCGGTAGTGAGGCGGGAGGTGAGGTCGGCCAAGGCTTCGTCCATTTCAATGCCCACAACCGGAAGGCCCGCCTCGCCGGCGCGTCGATCAACCTCCGGACCGATGGCGACTGCCTTGGCAACAGCCCCGGCATCGGCTTCCTCATTGGCCCCTGCGAGAGACATGGTTAACACGTCGCGCACGGTGAGGTCGCGGCGCCGGGCGCGCTGTTCCCAGAAGGCGATGGCCGACTCGACTTCCCCCGGGTTGATCTCGACCCACTCGCCCCTAACCCTCACCAGCGGGACCTTGAGGTCGGCGAGCCGGCGGAACTCGTCCTTGCTCATGACCTCATCGCCCAAGGCCGCCTGCCAGTCGTAATCTACCAGGCTATCCAGGGAGAAGCGGGGCACGATGTTGGCCTGACCGACACCGGCGTCTTGCGCGAGATCGGTCTGTACCTTAAGACGTACTCCGAGCCTGGCCGTGCCGCCCGAGACTCGTTCCCACCAGGGCGGGGTAAGCACTCCCAGGCCGAGCTGCTCAAGCTGCGGAGATACCTCCCGCAGGAACGAGTAGGCTTCGGCTGTGGTGAGTTCGCAAGATTCAGGTGTTGCTGTGTCGAGGCTTGTCTCTATTGCGGGGAAGTAACGCGCGGCCTGCCCTAGATCCGCCAGTAGGCGCTCATGAGGGTTCTCGAACCGCCTGCCCAGGAAGCGTAGCATGCCTCCGCTTTCTTCCCATACCCGGGCTGCCGGCACCAGTACGCTGGGATCATCGGCGGCCTGGAGGTAGTAGTGGAGAGTCCAGACGTCGGCGCCGGAGTCGGTTACGCATTCAGGATCTGCTGAGTCGGCGCCGGTATCCGGCGACTCCAGACGAAAACAGGTTCGGAAACCGCTCGCAGCCGACACCGAAGGCACGCAGGAGGTAGGCGTCTGACACAGACTCGCTGCGGCCATCCAGTCGTTGACGCCCCGGCGGACCGAGTCGAGTCGGGCCGGTTCCAGCCGGATCTCGGGCTTCTCCTTGTTGAGGCTGCATATCCAGGCGCAGGCCGGTCGCTTGTTGCTGAGCTTGGCCATTTCCAGCAACCGGCGCTCGGCATCGTCAAACTCCTGCCTGGCAATGGAATCGGCCCATCGGATGTTGCGCTCCATAGCCAGCATGCCCCGTATGGTCTCATCCATTGAAGTATCGATGAAACTGCGCAAGATCACGTCCGAAGGCGCGATCCGGGCCAGGTCCGACTGCTCCACCGGCCACACAGCCCTGCATAGCAAGGGCATGGCGTCGGCGAGTGCACGGAAGCGGGAGACATCCTGAGCGGATTCCCACAAGGGGCGCCATACTGCCCTCGCTTGCGAGTCATCTGGAGACGCGCAGATGTCAGGTACGAATCTCTGCCTGGCCATGAGTTCGAGCGCCAGTTTGGAAGCTTGTGCCCAGTACAGAAAGTCGCTGCCGGGAGTGGCTGCGAGCTTCAGTCTGCCGAATGGATCGCAACGTACGGAAGGGTCGTCGCCTCCGTCGTCGCGGCACGATTGCGGCAACACGGTAAGCAGACGTATGACGTCGAGCGCCGGAACGCTTACTCCGGTGACCTGGACGAAGTCCGCACTGAGCGGGCCGGCCGATTCGCCGTTCGCTGTCCATCGTTCGAGCCGCGCGGTCGGCAGAACGCGGCGAGCTTGCAGAAGCAGAGCGGGGGATGGAATGGGGTACCCTTCCTTGGCAGGGAGCAGCATGAGGGCATGGCTCTTCCGGGGTCTCTGCACCAGCCTTGCGCTGGCGCGCACCGCATCAGGCCCTGCCGCCGACCCGATCCTGCTCCGATTGCGATTCTCGCGGCAACCGGCAGTCTCCACAAGAAGAGCAAATGCCTGCATCAGCTCTGTGGCAGAAGCCTGAAACGGATGCCCCGGAAAGGGGCCCTTGCGACCGCGTAGCTTCAGCCCCAAACGCTCGGGCGATTCGCCCCATATGAAAAGGCGCCCTCCGGGCGCCGGCGCTGCTGGATTCTGTGCGAGTGCACTTGCCGCGGGCACTGCCCCCACGGCTGCGTCAGCGAAAGGAAGCCAGGCTGCATGAAGGATCAATCTGTTTCACCGTCCATAACTGAAGCTTAGCACAGGATTCGACGTGGTAGCAAGGGGGCCCGGGGTTGCACCGCAGGGCCCGATCAGAGTGGCGGCAACGCCGCAGGCCGCGCGCCGTCTGGGTTAACGTCGCATCGATATCATCGTTTTCACCACACCTTCCGTTCACTTCGTTATGAACTGTCCCACTTCCTGGTTGACGAGCTCCGGGCGATATGGTAGCATATCCCTGTAGTTGTAATATTAAGGTGTTGATGCCAGTGCTGCCAGCATCCCTGCTTCACGCGGATTTCGAGGCGCCCCTCGCCTGCCGGAGGCCGCCTGAAGAGAAGCTCGCCGCGCTCGCGCTCTCAATTAGCGAGAAGCGCGGCGGGCCACATGAGAGTGGCCTCCGGCAGGAGCTCTACGTGGGCGAAATCCGCGATGCGCTCATGCCCCATGGCCCCGCATGCCCCCGTTGCCGGGGCTTTAACGTGGTACGCTACGGCAAGCGCGGCGCCGTTCAGCGCTACAAGTGCAAGAGCTGCCCCTGCTATTTCACCGACCTTACAGGTAGCGTACTGCATCGCATACGCCGCCGCGACCTTTGGCTCGACTTCTGCCTGTGCATGGTGGAAGGCTTCTCCGTACGCGAGACCGCAAGGATCCTTGGAATATGCAAGAACACCGCCTTTGCCTGGCGTCACCGGGTCATTGCCGCCCTGGCCTCCGCTGATTCGCAGACCGTCTGCGAAGGCATCGTGGAAGTCGCCCAATGGCCCCTGATCCGTTCCTTTAAGGGTTCGCGACCGCCTAAAGAGGCGGACATGAGCGAAATGGAACCCATAGTACGGCGCAACCCCATCGCCTACCGGCGTCTCTTTCCC
>JAGVTS010000064.1 GCA_019136685.1 Bacillota bacterium
TCGGCATGGGGCGGTTCGCCATGATTCGGCAGTATACCCCCGGGGGTATTCGATCAGTGATACCGTCAGTTTTTGCCGATAGTTTTAGCGAAAGACGCAATTTCTGAGTACATCGATTTGGGCCCGAGGCGAATAGCCCGCGGGCGACTGCCTTCCGGCGGGTCTCCGGGACTGGTTGCAGCCTATTATATGGTGGAGTTCCGGCACCATCTGCCACAGCCCGGGCAGCTTTGCCAAGCGCAGCCGAATTACGGTATATACTGCTACCGGCCATGCGGGGTCCAGTGCCCGAAAGCGCCGGATACCCCCCGATTTTTGTGATTCGGAGGCGGCCCAGGGGCCATCCGAAATCGATGTACTCAAAAAGTGACGGTATCTCGAAAACTGTTGCTGATTTTTGGCTATATGCCAGCTCCAGGCCTTGTGCTCGCCAGTTGTCGTGGTTTCGCCTGCCTAAGGCCCTTTCAGCTCAAGACGATTCCTGCTCCTGCCATAGCGGCGCGGTATGTCCCCTCCGAGTCCCTTGTTCACTGTCCCAATTCGCGGTTGATGCCGGGCCTAGCTGGCCTTGGGCGTGGCTACCCCGGCCTGGGCAGGGAATAGGCCGCGACATGGGCGCATCGCGGATTTCGCCCACGTACAGCTCCCGCCGGAGGCCACTCGCATGTGGCCCGCCGCGCTTCTCGCTAATTGAGAGCGCGAGCGCGGCGAACTTCTCTTCAGGCGGCCTCCGGCAGGCGAGGGCGGCCACGAAATCCGCGTGAAGCAGGGATGCTGTCAGCACTGGCATCAACACCTTAATATGACAATGCAAGGTAGCAGATACCATATCGCCTGGAGCTCGTCAACCAGGAAGTGGGACAGTTCATAAGGAAGTGAACAGGGGGTGTGGTGAAAACGATAATGTCGATGCGACGTTGACCCAGGCGGCACACGAGGAGGTTCTCGCAAGAGATCCGTCCGAGGCGGGCGAGCAACAATGCGAGCTCCGCGGGCGGCCTGGGCTTTCGCGGCAGGGTATTGCGGCACCCTGCGGAAAGCTCGGCAGGCTGTACACTCATCTGTGTGTCAGATCCTCTCGGAGCCACCACTTGACCACGCGCGACACTTGGCCCAATCCTCGGAATCCTCGGGCGAGGCTTTACGTCGGCCGGATCGGCGGTGTATAATCTTAGGAGTCTGGCAGAAATCCAATTTGCGAGGTGCAATTCTCGATAGTGTCATCAACGAAGAAGGATTCGGTTCGCCTTATCCCGCTCGGCGGGATAGGCGAAATTGGCAAGAACATGCTAGTGGTGGAATGCGGCTCTGATATCATCGTTATCGATTCGGGGCTGATGTTTCCGGACGAGGACATGTTCGGTGTTGATCTGGTCATACCCGATGTGACCTACCTTGAAGAGAACCGCGAACGTATCCGCGGGATCGTGCTCACGCACGGGCATGAAGACCACATCGGAGCGCTTCCATACGTGCTAAAGCGGCTGAACTGCAATGTGCCGGTCTACGGCACCCGCCTCACTCTGGCGCTTGTGGAGTCGAGGCTGAAGGAGCACGGCCTCAGGTTGCAGTCGTACGCGCATGTGGTGAAGGCGGGTGACTCGATACGTCTGGGCAGCATCGGTGTGGAGTTTATCCATGTCAGCCATTCTATTGCTGACTGTGTGGCGCTGGCCATTGACACGCCTGCAGGGGTGATTATCCATACGGCCGACTTCAAGTTCGACCAGACCCCGGTCGACGGGCGAGTCATGGATATCCGGCGCTTTGCGGACCTGGGCGCCCGCGGCGTGCTGGTGATGCTGTCTGACTCCACCAACGCGGACAGGCCTGGGTATACCATGTCCGAGCGAGTGGTGGGCGATCTATTCCGCGACGCGTTCCGCGACGCGCCCAGCAGGATATTCGTGACGACGTTTGCGTCGCACATCGAGCGAATACAGCAGGTACTTGACGCAGCCGCCGGGTCAGGCCGTCGGGTTGCGATAGTGGGACGCAGCATGGAGAATAATGTGAGGCTTGCCCTGGATCTGGGGTATCTGCACGTCGAGCCCGGGACTTTGGTGGACCTTGACACGCTGGATTCCCTTCCCGCTAATCGTGCGGTGATAATCACCACAGGCAGCCAGGGAGAGCCCATGTCGGCCTTGACGCGCATGGCCATGTCCGATCACAGGAAGATATCGATTGTGCCCGGCGATACCGTGATCATCTCTGCCAGCACTATTCCAGGCAACGAACGGATGATAGGGTCGACCATCAACCGCCTTTTCAAGCAGGGAGCAGAGGTAATCTACGAGGCCTTTTCCGGATTCCACGTGTCGGGGCACGCCAGTGCCGAAGAGCTCAAGCTGATGCTGAACGTGGTGAGGCCGCGGTACTTCGTGCCGGTACACGGGGAGTACCGACATCTAGTCAAGCATGCAAGGATTGCTCAGGAACTCGGGATGCCCAGGTCGAGCATACTCATACCTGAACTTGGCGATGTAATGGAGTTCACCCGCGAGTCGGCGCACGTCGCGGGGCGCGTTACCTCGGGTCATCTTCTCGTCGACGGCTTTTCTGTGGGCACTGTGGGCAATGTGGTGCTGCGCGACAGACGACTTCTCGCGGAGGACGGCATTGTGGTAGTAGTGGTCGCGGCCGACCGCGGACGCGAGATGGTCGTGGGTGATGTGGAGATAGTTACCCGCGGCTTCGTCTACGTTAAGGAGTCGGAGACTTTCATCGAGGAGATACGCTCGGTGGGCGAGAAGGCCACTGCCCGCCACGCCAGCGAGGGAAGCCTCGAAGTGCAGTCGCTCAAGGATCAGCTGAGGCACGCCATATCGTCTTTCATTTTTGAACGCACCGGCACACGCCCGATGGTGATTCCTGTCGTCATAGACGTATAAGCATGTCTTGTCCACCCTCATAATAACCGTATGGAGTCAAACGGAGGTGCGGGCTATTATGAGGGTGGAATCTGAAGTTGGCCCGAGCGTACGGGAGGCCGAGGCTGGGCAACCGGTTACAAGTCCTATCAAGGAATATGGGGAGATTGCGACCCCGGCGCCGCCTGCCAGCAACATACATGTTCTAAGTATCGTGGGCCAGATCGAAGGGCATATGGTTTTGCCTCCGCAGAACAAGACGACCAAGTACGAGCATATCATGCCTCAGCTCGTAGCGATCGAGCAGAGCTCTGAGATCGAGGGTCTACTGATCCTGCTGAACACTGTGGGCGGAGATGTTGAAGCCGGGCTGGCCATGTCAGAGCTTCTCGCCGGTATGACCAAGCCCTCGGTCAGCATTGTGCTGGGGGGCGGCCACTCCATTGCTGTGCCGATAGCCGTGAGCTGCAGTTACTCGATTATCGCCAGTACGGCCACGATGACGATCCATCCGCTCAGGCTCTCCGGCCAGTTGGTCATCGGCACACAGCAGACGTACGAGTATCTCGAGCGCATGCAGGAGCGCGTCATCAAATTCGTTGCCGAGCATTCTAGATGCACACCAGAGAGCTTCCGAGAGCTGATGTTTCGCACCGGCGAACTCCTCCGCGATGTCGGGACGGTGTTGGTTGGCCAGGACGCTGTGGATGCCGGCCTGATTGACTCGGTCGGAAGCCTGTCGGACGCTCTCGACAAGCTGAATGAGTTGATATCCATCAGACGCAAGATATCCGGTGGGAAGAAGCGAGGGAAGGTGCACTGATGCTCTACACAATCATGCCTCTCGAAGAGGTGTTTGCGGCTCCTCCGTGGGAAGCGGGCTACGCCGGTTCAGCGGCCGCGCCGCATCCTTCGGTTCCGGCAGTCGTAGGTGGAGTGCAGGTGCTAGTTTCGCCCTCGTACGACGGCAGGAACCGCGTGGAGCGCATTATCTCCACCGACCCTGCAGACTACCTTAACCCGCGGCTGGCCCCCGGCACTTTGATATAGCCTACATCTTGCGTGTAATCGCCGACCTCTGGCGCGCTACATAACCCCTTGCCCGGCCACATACGGTTGTGTAACCACATGTTGCCGGGGCGAGGTGCGGCTGATGATTATGGCAATTCAGTTCGCCGGCGGACTATCGCTCTTTCTCCTTTCACTGGCGTGTATGAGCGCAGCGCTGGGACGCATTATCGGGCCCAGAACGCGTGCGTCGCTTTCGGGAGCGTCTGTGCCCACGGCCTTCGTGACCGGGCTGGCGGCCACTGCCCTGGTTCAGAGCTCCACTTTGATCAGCGTTACGCTGGTAGGACTGGTGCACGCCGGCGCTATCGGCCTTGGGCCGGGATTCGCGGCTGTTCTGGGCGCCAATGTCGGAACCACGGTGACCGCGCAGATAGCCGGATTCCGCCCCGCCTGGCTCGGGTGGATAGCGGCTGCGACAGGCGCTGTGCTGATGGCGCTGGCGATGCGGGAGCGAGGGGGCGGACGCGCAGCTTCCCGCGCTTTCGGGGGCGTGGCGTCATTTGGATTCGCCGGGATCGTTTACGGCCTGAGTGTCATGGCGGGGGCGTGCGCGAAGGCGTTCGACTCAGATGCCCTCAAACTGATACTGGCGATTGCGTCCCGCGACAGGGTACTTGCGGCGGCAGTGGGCGCGGCGGCGACGGCCGCCGTGCAGAGCAGCGCTCTTGTGACAGCGCTGCTCGTGACGTTGACCCGTGAGGGGTTGATACAACTGCCCGGCGCGGTCGCACTGGTTGTAGGGAGCAACGTGGGTACATGCTTAGCGTCGCTCGCGGCCTCGCTGCCCACGGGCAGAGAGGCCAGAGCCCTGGCATGGGCCAATATCGTGTTCAACACGCTTGGGGCGGCGGCGGTCCTGCCATTTACGGAGCCTTTTTCTGAACTGCTGGTCCTTACGTCTGCCGACCCAGGTGTTCAGCTTGCCAACGCCCATGCCCTGTTCAACATCATTACGGCGGCCGCAGTCCTTCCGTTTTCGCGCCAGTTTGCATCCTTATTTGCCGGCCGCACTAGGGAGCGATCAAGCATTGACAACACTCCAAGCCATCGTGTTAGGGGTCATTCAAGGTCTTACTGAGTTTCTGCCGGTGTCGAGCTCGGGGCACTTGGCGCTGGCACAGATGATCATGGGAGTGCAGCCCTCGGTGACGTTCGCGCTCGGGGTGCACGCGGGAACGGCCCTGGCAGTTCTGGCGCTGTACGGCCGTGACGTCTGGCGCATAATCACCGGCTTCTTCAGGGGAATAGCCTACCGTGACGGTAGTGCGCGGTTGGCGCTGTGCCTTGTATTCACCAGTATTCCGGCGGCCATTGTGGGCTTTGCCGCCAGCGATGCGGTGGAGTCCGCCTTCGGCTCGCCAATGTTCGTGGCAATCGGCCTGCTGATATCGGGGGTCGTACTCTGGGTGACGGGCGGTCGCGCGACTCCTGGCCGCGCCTCAAGGCGACTCGTCACTGGGCGCACCATCACGTACGGCCAGGCCTTGGGGGTTGGCATATCCCAGGCGCTTGCGGTGTTTCCAGGTGTTTCGCGTTCGGGGATGACCATCTCGGGGGCGCTCGGGCTCGGCTTCGACAGGGCGTTCGCCGCGACTTACTCATTCATCGCATCGCTTCCGGTGATCCTGGGCGCTGTGGCGCTCTGGCCGATTTCCAATCCGGACGCCCTCGCTTCTATCCACCTTCCATCGCTGGCGGCGGGAGCAGCCGCCTCCTTCGTGTCAGGAGTAGTCGCAATGCTCGCCCTCAGGAGCATTGTGCAACACGGCAAGCTCAGGCGGTTCTCATACTACCTCTGGGCATTGGGCCTCGCGGCTATCCTGTGGGAAACTAGAGGATTGTGGCTTTGAAAGTAGAATTGAGGTCCTAGGTGGTGAGCATGTGTGACAGCACGGCGAGCCCGTCGGCCGGCCCGGGCCGCCGGAGGGGCTAAGAGGCAGAAAACCAAGGCAAAACCGAGCCGCGAGGAACAAGCGCTCGAAGGGGATCTGGGCGTCGAAATCGGCGGCATATCTCTTCTGGCCGCCGCCGGGGTGGGGCTTGTGTCGCTCGTGCGGGGCCCGGCCGGGTATGTGGGCGGGGCGCTTGCGACCGCCCTGCTGAGCGCTTTGGGAAGAGGCGCCTATGTCGTCCCCTTGATTGCGGCGCTAACGGGGATACTGATGCTCTGGCGTCGCACCGGCTATGTGGTGATGGTGCGCCTGGTCGGGCTGGCTGTCGCATCTTCGGCAGCTGTGGTCGCCTTTGAGCTGGCCGCAGTTGACGGCGCTCCTCTTGCGTTGTCGTTTTCCGACTACTTGGCGAGCTCGGGCGTTCTGGGCGGGGGAGCTGTGGGCGCAGCTGGAGCCTGGGCATTCATGCGTCTGTTCGGTTACGCAGGAACCGTGGTAGTGCTGTGCGCCATGGGCGCTGCGGGCCTTGCCATGGCCACCAACGTGTCGGTGGCCAGCGCTGTGACGTGGGTTGCCCGGACGGTTTGGTCGGCCATATGTCTTGCTATCAGGATGATTAGGGCGGGGTTCGATGCGATCGTACTCAATCTGTTCGAAGAGCGTCCGCCACTACCGGACGTTCCCCATGAGGCGAGAGCAGTGGGCGCTGAGCCTGTCGACGTTTCGCCTCCGACCCCGGTTGGACCGCGTTCCGATCCAGCCATCGCGCCCGCTGCATCTTCTGTATCCGCTCCATCCGCCGCGGGTGGGGCAGCTAGGCGAGTCGCGGCCGCATCCTCGCCAGCGGCAGAGGCGCCCGGTCTGCCGCTGCAGCAGCTGAAGTTGATTGACGATGACACTGCCGCAATGCTCCCTCCGCTGTCGATCCTCAGAGCGCCAGTGCGCCGCAGGGCGGCGCGAAAGGATTCGGAGGATCCCAGTGCGCTGGGGCGAATGCTCGAAGAGACGCTTGCCAGCTTCGGTGTTGATGCTACGGTGGTCGGCGTCAGCCAGGGTCCCATGGTGACCCGGTTCGAGGTCCAGCCGGGCGTGGGGGTGAAAGTGTCGAAGATCGTCAACCTCGCTGACGATCTGGCCTTGGCTTTCGCCTCTGCGGGCGTGCGCATCGAGGCGCCGATACCCGGCAAGTCCGCTGTGGGAATCGAAGTGCCCAGCCGAGAGAAGTCCATGGTCTACTTGCGCGAGGTTCTCGATTCCGACGAGTTCCGCGGGGCCCAATCGCGCCTTACTATGGCGCTGGGCAAGGATATTGCCGGCGCCCCCATAGTGGCCGACCTGGCGGACATGCTCCACCTGCTGGTTGCCGGGGCTACAGGCTCCGGAAAGAGCGTATGTCTGAACTCGATAATCTGCAGCCTGCTCTTTAAGGCTACGCCTGAGGAAGTCAGGCTACTGATGATAGATCCCAAACGTGTGGAGCTTTCGGTATACGATGGGATTCCTCACCTCCTCGCCCCGGTGATCACCGATCCCAAGAAGGCCTCCGGCTACCTCCGCTGGGTTGTCGAGGAGATGGAGAACAGGTACCGCCTTTTCCAGATAGCGGGAGCCAGGAACATCGCTCAGTACAACGACATGGTCAAGTCGGGCGATTTGGAGCAGTTCCTGCCGGACCAAGAGGCGGAGGCTGAAGCCGACGCCGAGGCCCCGCTGCCTCGGGCGCTGTCGTATGTCGTTGTGATCGTGGACGAGCTGGCCGACTTGATGATGGTGGCACAGCGCGAAGTGGAGGACGCCATAGCCAGGCTGGCCTTCATGGCCCGCGCTGCCGGCATTCACCTGCTGATAGCCACTCAGAGGCCGTCGGTGGATATACTGACCGGAATAATCAAGGCCAACATCCCGTCTAGGATCGCCTTTGCCGTGTCGAGCCAAGTGGATTCGCGCATCATACTCGACACCGCGGGCGCCGAGCGCCTGCTGGGCAAGGGCGACATGCTTTTCCACCCGGTGGGGCTGCCTAAGCCCATCCGGGTCCAGGGCGCCTACATCTCCGACGAGGAGGTGGCGGCGCTAGTGGACTTTGTGCGACGTCGAGGCGAACCGCTCTACGAAGCCGAGAGTGTGGAGTCCTCCGTGAAGACGGGAGAAGGGATAGCCGAGGACGACGAGCTGTTTGCGGAAGCGGCCACGCTGGTGGTTCAGACCGGCGAGGCGTCCATATCCAAGATACAACGGAGATTCAGGGTAGGCTACGCGCGAGCCGCACGGTTGATCGATACCATGGAAGTGCTGGGCATCATCGGCCCTTACGAGGGCAGCAAACCCCGAAAGGTGCTAATGGACGAGGCTGGACTTGAGGAAGTGCTCGGGCGTCGCGGATGACAAACACACGCGGGAGGTGCTAGCTTTGAAGGAGATCGGCGACCTTCTGAGGGAGGCGCGTGAGGCTTGCGGCATGACACTGCAGCAGGCCAGCGAAATCACCAAGGTCCGCACGAAGTACCTTGAGGCCATCGAAAACGGTGAGTTCGCCGCCATACCCGGGGAGGTGTACCTCAAGGGTTTCATACGCACTTACGCCGACTGCCTCGGCCTCGATGGCACGCAGGTGCTCGTGCAGTACAAGGAACTGCGGCATGCGCGCGATTCGGCGGCGCTGCGTCAGCTTGAGCAGGAGCGGATCGGCAGGATGGAGCGTACCCGCGAGGAGAGGAAGCAGCGGCGTCTGCTCGCGTTGGGAAAGGGTATCTTGGCAACGCTGATAGTGGCGGCTGTGGCGCTTGTGCTCTACTACACCGGCCGGTCCATGGGGCTCATCAAGTGGACGCCCTCGTGGCTCGAGTGGCTCCGGTAAGCGAAAGAAGGTCGGCCTGTGCGCACTGTTCAGGACCTCATTGACGATCTGGGCCGACTTGCCGGGCCCCGATTCGACGAGACGGTATTCGAGCTGTTCCACCGGGGGCCCAGAGCGTTGGATCGGCTGTCGGCTTACTGGGAGTCGGGCGCGTCGGCGGAGACCCGAAACAGGATCCGCGCCTCCGTACAGAGCCAGTGGACGCGCATACAGGAAGTCCTGGTGGATATGGCGCCGCGCGCGTTCGGCTCGGCCGGGGCGCGTTTGGCAGTATCTATGGGACCCGTCGATTCACTGGCGCGCCGGGCTCAGCGCTGCATAGAGCAGGGCAGGCTGGATACGGCGGCGGCTATCGCTTCAGCGCTGGCCGCGTCGGGTAGCGATGGTGTGGACCAGGCCGTGCTGGAGGCACGCATCGCAATGGCGGTCGGTCGGCCCGAGCAGGCCATGTCTCGGCTGGGCGGGTATTGCCAGGCGACCCCGTTCGCATGGTCCAGCAGTGCGGCTGGGGAATGGTTCGCACGCGCGGCTCAGGACGCAGGTCGGTCAGTTGAGGCCTTTCTGTCCAGGCTGCATCTGGAGCCGGATATGGGCGCAGTGTCCGAGATCGTCATGTCGCTGGCGGACGCAGACGATGGCCCTGGGCTTGCGTCTTGCATCGCACAGGTGGCGCGCTCCGGGGAACAGGCGCTATGGGCGCTGCTGGCCGAATCAGCCGCGGCAGCGCTTGATGATGCCCTGGGCGTCCACAGCGGCCTCGTGACTGACTTTTTCGGGATGGGCAGCGAAATCGAGAGCCTGATCGATACTATCGAGAGTGTGATCGCCGATATGGAACCGTCGATGCCTGCGCCGGCAGAGCGATCCATGGCCGCAGAGCTTGTGTCGCTGGCGTGTGATGCATGCGAGACGCTGATCTCCGCTGAGCGTGTGCATTCGGAAGTCAGAGGCCGGCCGGACGAGGAAGGAAGCGGTATCCTGGAGATCATGTCATCCTTTTTGGGCGTCACTGACCCTCCGCCCAGATTCGACCATGATAGCGAGAACCGCGCATGGATGTGGGCCTGCAGTAAGCGTCCGCCGCAGGACGCTCTCTCCCGAGCTAGGCTGGCCGCGTTGATGCACGGGGCTTCGTGGAGAGTGTTCTGGAAGAACGGGGAGTTTGTCGTCGCGGTATCGTTATCATCGTCGCCGTCGCCGTCGCCCTCAACCTCGCCGCCTTCGGCGTCTGCATCTACCTTGGCTTCGGGCCTAGACGCCTCCGCGATAGAGCGAATGCTCAAGTCGCTGCCGCCGCAGGAGGCGGCGGAGTCGCTTATACATGCCATCCGGAGCGTGCAGGCTCATCACGCTCGAAACTTGCTGGACGGGGCGTGTCGGACGCTCCGAGAGATGACCGGCGCGCTTGGTGCGGTGGGCGATATGGCATCTGACCCGTCTCTAGCGCTTGACGGGGCTCGGCGCGCAGTCGCCAAGATCAGGGCGGAGATGGAACGCTGGCTGAGCCATATTGCAGAGGCCTCGGGTTCATCAGAGGATGGGGAGGCAGCGGGTGAGCCGCCTGTCGCGGTGACCGACGAGTGGAGCCTGCCTGACGAGCTTGACTGCAGTGCTGAGGCGTATCAGGCGCTTCGCACGGCTCACCTGCTCATCGCCGGGTTGGGCGCTGAGGACATGCTCCCGCCTGAGCAGGCGGAGCTGCCTGCTTTTCTGCTGCAGAAGGCCGTGCAACTCGAAGCCGAGCACAAGCTGGGAGACGCTCTGGCAGCGCACCGGCTGAGGTCGCAGGCGCTCGCGGCCACGCGCGACCGTGGCAAACGTCGCCGCGAGCTTGATCCGGGTTTTGTGCGTGATGCCGTGTCCCGGGCGCCACGGGGCATCAGCCCCGACAGAGTTCGGGGTGGGCTCGAGCGCTTGTTCGCTCGTGTTCTGGACGGCAGTTCCAGGCCGCTTACTGGAGACCTGTTCCTGGCTGGTCTGGCTCTGGCCTACCTGGATCCGATGGGCGACCCGGAGCGGTCGGCCGCTCTGGGATCGGCGCTTCTGGCCATGGGCGAGGCGGCAGCAACTGCGACGACAGGCGATACGCAGGGGAGTCGGGGCCTACGCAGGTTGGAGCAGGCCGGAATCGAGGCTCTTCGGGTAATGAGTCCATTCAGAGGCAGGGAAGGTCGGTGAACCCTGAGTGGAATACGGAATCGGGCGCGTATCCGGAATCGACATGGAGTTGCTGGTCGAGCTCTTCAACGATGCTTACAGCGATTACTATGTCGACATTCAAGTCAACCCGGATCGACTACGCAGGCTCATAGAGAGGGAGGATATTCAGGTCGACAATTCCTTTGTCGCGTATGAGGAGCAGCGGCCCGTGGGCGTGGTCTTCCTGGGCGTGAGAGGCAGGCGCGGCTACATCTGCGGCATGGGGGTGCGCAGGAGCCGGCAGCGAAGGGGCATCGGGGAGCTGTTGATGCGGCGCGTGCTATCCGAAGCCAAACGGTTGGGGCTCAACACGATCCAGCTGGAGGTGGTGGCTGCTAACCGCCGAGCGACAGCCCTCTACTCCAAACTGGGGTTTGTGCCCATGCGCGATCTGGGGCTGTGGGAGAGGAACACTCCTCCGCCCGCACCCGAGCCCGCGCCTGTGCGTGCTGACGTTGCCGTCGCCTCGCAGCCCGGAGCGCGGGTGGGCGCGGTGCGCATGCCGGGCGTGCTTCCCCTGGTCGATGCGTTCAATGAGATCCGGCCGTGCTGGCAGAATGAGGCGCAGTCGCTCGTGAAGATGAGCGACAGGCTCGTGGGCTACGTTTCCCATCTGGACAGCGCGGCTACAGCTTATGCCTTATTCGGCGAGTCGGCGGGCGGTTTGTACATAGCCGACTTCGCAGCCGCTTCCAGGCTAGGCAATGCCCAGAGGCAGAGCATGTGTGAGATTCTGCTGTCGACGGTGGACCGCGACGTGCCGCGCGCGTCCGCGAAGGCTTTCAACATCCCTCTCCAGGGCTACCAGGAAGCGGCTCTTCGCGCCCGCGGGTTCGAGCTTACCCTTACCCAGCAGGAGATGGTATTGTGCTTAAAGTGGCGATAACTACATTTGCTACGGTGTTCCTGGCCGAACTGGGCGACAAGACTCAACTTGCAACCATGCTGCTGGTGGCGCAGGGCAAGTCGCCTCTTGCGGTTTTCCTGGGATCAGCATCGGCACTGGTCGTGTCGTCGCTCGTCGGTGTGCTGGCAGGAGGCGTGGTCGCAAAGTATATTCCCGAGATATGGGTGAGGATAGCGGCAGGGTCAGGTTTTATCATTCTCGGCGTGCTTCTGCTGCTCGGCCGGTTCTGACATACACAAACAGGAGGTGTGTCCGGCAGATGAAGACTAGGATGCTCGTTTCCGCGTTGCTGGCGACGATTATGGCTATTCTGACTGCTCAGGGCGTGTGGGTCGTCCCCGTGTCGGCGTCCGGCCTGCCCAGCCTGGAGGAGAGGATCACCGCGGCCGATCTGCACTGGTCTCGGCGATCGCAGGCGGGCGTGACTGAGGTACTGCTGCAGAACTTGGAGGGCGCCGACAGGGACTACCCCGACCAGGGAGAAGTCTTGTGGAGGCTCGCCAGAGCATACTGGTGGAAGTCGACTCGCTTCCCAAAGGACGACAAGAAGACCAGGATCGAATGGCTGGACAAGGCCAAGGCCACAGGCGAGAGAGCGGCCAAGGCGGCGCCCGGAAACCCCGACGCCCATTACTGGTATGCAGCTGCGATGGCGGAGACTGGCGTCGCCAGGGGGATACTACAGAGCCTGTTCATGGTGAAGCCAACGAGGGAGGCGCTGGAACGCGGGCTGGAGGCAGACCCCAACCATGCCAGCTGCCATTACCTCATGGCAGAGCTATACCTGCAGCTTCCCGGGCCTCCGCTCTCCATAGGCAACAAGCAGAAGTCTGTGCAGGAGGCGCGGCTAGCAGTGAAGTACGGCCCCGACTCGTCATCGCACTGGCTCGTTCTGGGACGCGCGCTGATAGCCACAAAACAGTATGACGAGGCCCGTCAGGCGCTCAACACTTTGCTGGCAATGGCGCCTGACCCGGGTGATCCAGACGGCACCCGGGCCGATCAGGACGAGGCCCGCGCTGAACTGCAGTCGATAGCCAACAAATGAGGTGGACTTGACACGAAGATAGCTTTCTGTTCGCTTGGGTGTTCCAAGAATCTGGTAGATACGGAGACAATGATGGGACTCCTGCGCTCGGCCGGCATGGAGCCGGCGTCCGACCGGGATTCGGCTGACGTGGTGTTCATCAATACGTGCGCCTTCATTGCCGACTCGGCGCAGGAGTCGGTCGATACGATATTGGAGTTCGCCCGCGACCGGCGCGACGGCAGAATAGGCGCGCTAGTGGTGGCGGGATGCCTGGCGCAGCGCTATGGCTCTTCGCTCATGGAAGAGATCCCGGAGATAGATGCGCTCATTGGCACGGGGGACTGCGGCCGGTGCGTGGAGGCCGTGCAGGCTGCACTCAGGGGCGAGCGCCCTGTGTTCATCGGCGCCCCCGGTTTCCTGGCCCAAGAGGGAGGCCCGCGGGTAATAGCTACCCCGAAGCACCTTGCGTATCTCAAGATAGCGGAAGGCTGTGCCAACAGGTGCTCTTACTGCCTCATCCCATCTTTGCGAGGCCCCGCGAGGAGCAGGCCAGTGGAGGCAATCGTCCGCGAGGCTCGGTCTTTGGCGTCGTCGGGAGTGCGAGAGCTGGTGGTGATCGCGCAGGATACGACGGCATATGGGTGCGATTTATACGGTCGGCCATCGCTGGCCCGGCTCCTCCGCGAGCTGGCCGAGGCGGCGGCAGATGGGATCGAGTGGATCAGGGTGATGTACACTTATCCTTCTCTCATCGACGATGAGTTGATCGATGTGTTCGCAGGCGAGGAGAGAATAGTGAAGTACCTGGACATCCCGATGCAGCACGGGTCGGACAGGGTGCTCAAGATGATGAGCAGGCGGTCATCGAGGGCACAAATGATACAAGTGTGTGGGCGGCTCCGGGAGCGAGTGCCGGGGCTAGTGTTGCGAACATCGCTTATCGTGGGGTTCCCGGGCGAGACCGATGAGGATTTCGAGGAGTTGCTGAGCTTCATCGACATCGTGCGGCCGGAGCGCGCAGGTGTGTTCGAGTTCTCCGCCGAGGAAGGGACACGCGCCTACGACATGCCCGGGCAGGTTCCCTCCGAGGTCGCGGCCGGCCGGCGGGGCATTGCAATGGAGGCGCTGGCACGCATATCCCGTGAGTTTGGCGAGTCGCGCGTGGGCAGCGTGACCAGGGTTCTGGTGGACGGGCCTTCGGATGAATCGGATCTCGTGGTCGAAGCTAGATCTTACGCCGAGGCGCCCGAGGTGGACGGCAAAGTGTACATAGGCGATGCCACGCTGGCTGCCGGCGAGATGGTGGACGTCGCGATCACCGATGCCGGCCGGTACGACTTGGCGGCGGACAGGATTTAGCAAAACCCGGGGCAGTGGAAGGGGCCCGACTGCGGCATGCAGCCCGGCCCCTGTTGATTTGCTTGATGGTTAACCGCTCAAGTTTGGGGCGTGCGAATCACGGGAAGATTCCCCTCATCCTGATAGCCTCGGCAACCTTGCCGATGGAGAGGATGTATGCGCCTGTACGCATGGAGAGGTCGCGCTGCTTCGCGAAATCCCATACGTCGGCGAAACTGCGAGTCATGATGCCGTCCAGCCGGGTGTTGACTTCTTCTTCGGTCCAGTAGAAGTTCTGCAGGTTCTGCACCCACTCGAAATAGGAGCAAACGACGCCGCCGCCGTTGGCCAGGATGTCGGGCACTACGATGACGCCCTTATCCTCCAGGATCTTGTCGGCTTCGGCGGAAGTGGGGCCGTTGGCGGCCTCCACGATCAACTTGGCCTTGATTTTGTCGGCGTTCGCCTCGGTGATCTGCCCTTGCAGCGCCGCCGGTATTAGGAGATCTACGTCCAGCGTGAGCAATTGCTCGTTGGAGATTACGCTTACTCCGGGCGCCGCATATCCTTCGATGAATTTGTGCTCCGCTACATACTTGCTGATCTCAGGCACATTCAGGCCGGCCGGGTTGTAGATCCCGCCTGTGACATCGCTGACGCCCACTACCTTGCAGCCCAGCTCGTGGGCGAGCTCAGCGGAGACGGATCCCACGTTGCCGTATCCCTGGATTGCACAGGTGATCTCAGACGGCTTCTTCCCTAATCTAGCGAGCAGTTCCCGCACGGTGAAGATCACGCCTCTGCCTGTGGCCTCGCGGCGACCGAGCGAGCCTCCGATGGGGATGGGCTTCCCAGTTACCACGCCGGGGCTAAGTACGCCGGTGAACACAGAATACGTGTCGACAAACCAGCCCATTATCTGTGCATTGGTGCCCATGTCAGGGGCGGGGATGTCCTTTTCCGGGCCTATCATTGGCAAGATGGCGTACACGTATCGTCGTGTCAGCCTCTTCAGCTCATTCTGCGACAGCTTCATCGGGTCGACCCGAATGCCGCCCTTGCCGCCGCCATAGGGGATGCCTGCTACCGCACATTTCCAGGTCATCCAGGACGCAAGCGCCTTTACCTCGTCCATGCAGACGTCCATTGCATAACGGACCCCGCCCTTGGCCGGGCCTCGCACTGTGGAGTGGTGGCATCTGTAACCCATGAACACCTTTGTGCTGCCGTCATCCATCTCCACTGGAAGGGCTACTTCCAGCGTGCGTTCGGGCTCGGCAAGTATTTCGAAGATGCCCGGTTCCAGGTTGAGAATCCGAGAAGCTTCGCGGAGCCTGGCGAGTACCTGCTCATACTGGCTTCCTGCCATTTCACTACCTCCAAACAGTGTAGTACGTCGACAACCACCACTTCGACACATAGGAGCGTGCTCCTGCCGGGCAATATGAGATTCGTCGCCTCGAAAAGGCCCATGGTGAGAGAAATGTTGACGCATGCGCAGGAAGGAGTTCGCCAGCAAACAGCGAAGTTGTATGCGTCCAACAACCTACATGGGGAGGATGGTTTTATGAAGCGCACTCTATCATTGGCACTAGCAATCGGAATGCTGTTCGCGCTGGTAGTACCGGTGTTCTCGGCTTCGGTTCCCAAGGTCGGAATCGTCTTCGACATCGGCGGTCGCGGCGACCAGTCGTTCAACGATGCTGCCTATGAAGGACTGATGATGCTCAAGAAGGAGCTTGGTGCACAGACTACTTACATCGAGTCCAAGACTCCTTCCGACTACGAGCCTAACCTGGCGTCGCTTGCCAGAGAGGGCTATGATGTGGTCTGGGGCATCGGCTTCCTCATGGCTGACGCCATGAAGAAGGTCGCCCAGCAGTATCCCAACGTCAAGTTCGGGATAATCGACTCCGGGTACTCCGACGAGGAATACAAGAGCATGAAGAATGTCCTGGGTGTGCTCTTCAAGGAGCATGAAGGATCGTTCCTCCAGGGCGTACTGACCGCCCTGACCACCAAGGTCAACAAGGTCGGTTTTGTCGGCGGCATGGATTTCCCTGTTATCGAGCGGTTTGAGGCTGGTTTCAAGGCCGGCGTCTGGACGATCAACCCCAAGATCGAGATTTTCGTCAACTACACAGGCGCTTTCGACGATCCGGCCAAGGGGAAGGCCGTTGCTTCGTCAATGTTCCGTCGCGGCGCTGATGTTGTATTCCACGCTTCCGGGGCCTGTGGAATCGGAGTCATTGAGGCTGCTGATGAAGTGGGCAAGTGGGCCATCGGCGTCGACTCGGACCAGAATCACCTTTCTCCTAAGCACGTGCTGAACTCGATGATCAAACGCGTTGACCTTGGAGTTTTCAACGGAACGAAGATGCTCATCGAGCCGAAGTTCGTGGGCCATACAGTGACTCTCGGCATTGCTGAAGACGGCGTAGGGCTTGCGCCTGAGGCGTCGAACAACGCGTCCAAGGAGGCTACGGCAAAGGCACTCGAGTGGGCCGACAAGATACGCAAGGGCCAGTACGTTGTGCCGGAGTTCAGGGCTGACGCCGACAAGCTACAGTCCAAGTAGCATGAAGTAAGGGAATCTCCGCATTTGAGTTCAAGTTCGAGTTGGAGTTCGGGCGTCCGGGTGCAGGCTCGGCGCCCGAACTCGCATGGAGGGACAGATATGGCGCAGTCCCAGAGAGTCCCTGTGCTCGCCATGAAAGGGATAACGAAGCAGTTTCCCGGAGTCTTGGCTAACGACAGGGTCGACTTCACTCTTGAGCAGGGCGAGATACACGCCCTCCTGGGCGAGAACGGAGCGGGCAAGTCGACGCTCATGAAGATATTGTACGGCCTTTACGGGGCCGATTCCGGCACGATCAGCGTCCGAGGGCAAGAGGCGCTGATCCGAGAACCCAACGATGCGCTGCGCCTGGGCATCGGAATGGTGCATCAGCATTTCATGTTGGTCCAGCAATTCACCGTGGCGGAGAACCTTGTGTTAGGCTCCGAACCCCGCAGAAGAGGGATATTCCTGGACATGAACGCCGCGGTCGCCAAGGTGAAGGAAGTCTCAGAACAGTATGGCCTTGCCATCGATCCCAACGCCAGGATTACCGACATCTCCGTGGGCATGCAGCAGCGTGTGGAGATACTGAAGGCCCTTCTCCGCGGCGCAGATATCCTTATTCTGGATGAACCTACTGCCGTGCTGACTCCGCAGGAGGTGTCCGAGCTTTTCGCGATAATGCGGAACCTTCAGGCTCGCGGCAAGTCTATCGTCTTCATCACTCACAAACTCAAAGAGGTGATGGCCATTTCTGAGCGAGTGACGGTGGTGAGACGAGGACGGGTTGTCGGGTCGCTCGACACGTCGAGCACGAGTGTCGACGAACTGGCAAGGCTGATGGTCGGCCGGGACGTTGAGCTCGTGGTTGAAAAAGGACCTGCTCACCCAGGTGAAGAGATCCTGGTTGTCGACGACCTTAACGTGCTCGATGCGAGGCGACTGCCGGCTGTGAGAGGGGTTTCGCTCTCGGTTAGAGGCGGTGAGATACTCGGAATCGCGGGAGTGGATGGCAACGGCCAGACGCAACTGGTGGAGGCCATTACGGGCATGAGACGCTGCGCGTCCGGCCGTGTGATGTTAGCCGGGAAAGACATAACAAACTCCGAGCCCCGCAGGCTGTTCGAGTCAGGCGTGGTACACATTCCCGCCGATAGGCAGCGGCACGGGCTGATCTTGGATTTCTCCATAGCTGAGAACATGGTGCTCCAGACGTACTACCGTCCTCCATTCAGCGTCAAAGGCAGGTTGAACTGGGAGGTTATCAGGAGCGAGGCCAGGCGGCTGATAGAGGAGTTCGATATCCGAACGCCCGGTGAGGATGTACCTGCAGGCTCGCTTTCCGGAGGCAACCAGCAGAAGGTCATTGTGGCCAGAGAACTGTCGCGCCAACCCGAGCTGGTGATTGCGGCCCAGCCTACTAGGGGCCTCGATGTCGGAGCCATTGAGTTCGTCCACGGCAGGCTCGTGGAGGCTCGAGACGCCGGAAAGGCTGTTCTCCTAGTTTCACTGGAGCTTGATGAGATACTCGCCCTTGCCGACAGGATAGCGGTGATGTACGAGGGCGAGGTCGTGGGCGTGCTCAGCCGAGATGAGGCCACGGAGGAACTCCTGGGGCTGATGATGGCCGGAGCGGCGCGTGGATCTGACCCCGATGCATCGGAGGTGGCGACCGGATGAGTCGACCTAGGAATGGGGGCTTATGGCAGGAATTGCGCGTACCTGCTGCCGCTGTGATTATCGGTTTGATCATAGGGGCGGTATTCATGGCAATGACCGGCGCGAATCCTCTCACGGCTTACGGGGCTCTCTTGTCGGGATGCTTTGGGAAGCCGGTCAACATCTCGGAGACGCTGGTGTACATTAATCCGCTCATTTTCACTGGCCTTTCTATAGCCGTAGCGTACAGGGCGGGCCTGTTCAACATCGGAGCGGAGGGGCAGATGATTGTGGGGATGGTCGCTGCGGCGGTAGTTGGTTACGCCGGAACCGGGCTGCCTCGGGCGATCCATCTGCCGCTGACGATTCTTTCGGGCGCTCTTGCCGGAGCTATCTGGGCCGCGGTGCCCGGGTACCTGAAGGCGCGTTTAGGAGTGCATGAGGTAGTCAACAGCATCATGATGAACTACATCGCCCTCTACCTGTCGCACTACCTGGTGAACGGTCCAATCAAGGATCCTCAGGTGATTGCGCCTTACAGCCGGGAGATCGCTGATTCCGCCAAGCTCTTTCGCTTTTTCGGCGGCTTCCGCAGCGAGTTTCGAGTGAACACCGGCATACTGATTGCTGTCGCTGCAGCTTTACTGGTGTACTACGTTCTCTACAAGACTACCACAGGCTACGAAATCAGGGCAGTAGGGGCAAACGCGGACGCCGCACGTTACGCCGGCATCAACGTGCCCAAGGCTATGGCTGTGTCGATGCTTCTGGCAGGTTCTATGGCAGGGCTGGCAGGGGCGGTACAGGTATGTGGAATCCAGTACAAATTCCTTGACCTGTTCGCGTTCGAAGGATTCGGGCTAGACGGCATTGCCGTGGCGTTGGTGGGCAAGATCAACCCATTCGGAGTGGTCGGGGCGGCATCGCTCTTCGGGATACTCTCGCGCGGCGCTCAGATGATGCAAGGCATAGCCCACGTGCCCAAGCAGGTGGCTGGGATAGTGCAGGCCGCCATTGTGTTCATGATCGCGGCTGAAGGGCTTGTCGAGGGATGGCTCAGCATACCGGGCCTAAGCCTCAAGAAGGCAGGCAAAGCGCAGAAGGAGGACGCCTGATGTCTTTTGACTTGGAGACCATCAAGTTCATCACCATAGACCTCTTGGCGTCCACTGTGTTCCTTGCGGCGCCTCTGATACTCGCGGCAGTGGGCGGAGTATTCAGCGAAAGGTCCGGAGTAGTCAATATCGGTCTTGAGGGAATGATGCTCACCGGAGCATTTGTGGCTGTGCTGTTCTCGTATCTCACTCGCAACGCCTGGGTGGGATTCTGGATGGGGGCTGTGGCGGGCGGCGCGATGGCCGGCCTCCATGCCCTGGTGTCGATTAAGTACAGAGCCAACCAAACGGTATCCGGCGTGGCCATCAATATTCTGGCTACTGCTCTCACGGGCTACCTGTTGCGTGCGATATTTGGCCGCGCAGGTCAAACCGAGCGAGTGACTAAGCTGGTTAACTGGACCATACCCTTCCTGCGCAACGTGCCCGTTATCGGCGAGATCCTGGGGAGAAACACGCCCCCGGTTTACCTGGCCTTCGTAGCGGTTATCATTGGTCATATCATGCTATTCCGAACCCCACTGGGGCTTAGGATACGTGCGTGTGGCGAGCACCCTGAGGCAGCTGATACCGTAGGCGTCAATGTCACTGGTATCCGGTATCTGTGCGTGATCCTCTCCGGCTTTCTGGCCGGCATGGGGGGATCGACGCTATCCCTCGGTCAGCTGTCCATCTTCCGAGAGGGCATGAGTTCGGGGCGAGGTTTCATAGCCCTGGCCGCTGTGATATTCGGTAAGTGGACGCCTCTGGGCGCCATGTGGGCGGCGCTGCTCTTCGCCCTGGCTGACGCTGTCCAGCTCACCGCCCAGACGTGGGGATTCACGGCAATACCGCAAGAATTCCTGCTGATGTTTCCGTATGTGCTGACGATGGCTGCATTGGCAGGGGTCATAGGCCGGTCTACCCCGCCTGCCGCCAGCGGCAGGCCGTATGTGAGGCGGGGGGCGTAGACGCGAGCGTACGCAGCAGCCATGCTCCAGAGCACCGTTTCGTACAGGGCGGCCCCGCGCACGGGCCGCCTGTTCCATGATAGACTGGAGCGGAGGAATTCTTGCGGTTTGGTGGAATGATTAGCACCGTGGATATCAAGAGCATGTCGCGTGAAGAATGCAGAAGCTTCTTTGAGTCTGTAGGGGAGCCTGGATACAGGGCCGACCAGGTCCTCGAATGGCTCTACGGTCAGCGAGTCTCATCGTATGAGGATATGACCAACCTGCCCAGGCTGCTTCGGGCTAAGCTCGCCGAGGTTGCCCCTCTCAGGTCGCCCGAAGTGCTTGCCCAGAGAGTTTCGCCGAGCGGCGACACCGTTAAGTACCTGATGGGCCTAACTGATGATAACGCCGTGGAGGCAGTGCTCATGAGGCATGACTACGGCTTGAGCCTCTGCGTGTCGTCACAGGTGGGATGCCCAATGGGCTGCGCATTCTGCGCGTCGGGCATCGGAGGCCTGGTAAGGGACCTGACGTGCGGCGAGATGATCGACCAGATGCTGGCCGCAAGCAGCGACGCCGCAGAACGTCTTGACGGAATGCGGGTCAGTTCGCTGGTGGTGATGGGCAGCGGCGAGCCGCTGCTCAATTACGATAACGTCATCAAGTTCATTAGGCTCGTCAACTGGGATCGTGGCTTCGGCATAGGCTACCGACATATTGCGATCTCCACTTGCGGGATAGTCCCGGGCATCCTGCGCCTTGCCGGCGAGGGCATGCCGCTCACTCTGTCGGTGTCGCTGCATGCTCCGGATGATGTGACCCGATCGTCTATTATGAAGGTGAATGCGGCGTATCCCATAAGTACTCTGGTGAAGGCGTGCGGCCAGTACGCCCAGATTACGGGCAGGCGCGTCACCTACGAGTACGCTCTCATAGCCGGGGTGAATGATTCGCCGGCTCACGCAGAGCGACTGGCGGGCGTGCTTCGCGGCACTTTGTGCCATGTGAATCTGATACCGCTCAACCCGGTGCCGGAAACCCCGTATGTTCGTCCTGCGTCTTGCGTGGTGGAGGCGTTCGCAAGCGCGCTTCAGTCGCGCGGCGTCGAGGCCACCATCAGGAGGGAGATGGGATGCGGCATCGATGCCGCGTGCGGGCAACTGAGGCGGAGGTGGGTGAGCCGGCGCGGTGCGGAGGAGGCCGACCCCGGATGATCCGAGTAGCATTGGTCATGTTCAGGCTGGCCTGTCTGGCTGTGCTCTACTGGTTCTTGTATCGGGTGTGCGTGTGCCTGGTCTCCGATGCGCAGGCCTCGTCGACGGCCTGCCGCGAAGAAGAGGAAGAGGATACTGACGGCTAGAAGTGGTCGTGGATGGGGTGAGGGCCATGATGTGTGTCTGCGCGACAGACGTAGGGCTGGTTCGGGAGCACAATGAAGATGCCTGCTTCGTCGGGGAGAACTGCTGTGCTGTGGCTGACGGCATGGGTGGGCACAGGGCCGGCGAAGTCGCCTCCCGCATGGCCATACATGCTGTGGAGCAGGAACTGTCGCGGAGCGGACCCGCCGGCTTCGACATTGTGCGCTGCATTAGGCAGGCTAACGCGGCCGTTCTGGACGCGTCTAGGCATGCCGACGCACTTGAAGGTATGGGCACTACCCTCACTGTGGCAACTGTGAACCCCGGAGCGCTAAGGGTCGGGCACGTGGGCGACTCCAGAGCGTACTTGCTTACCGCAGACGGGATCAAGCAGCTGACGGATGACCATTCCGTTGTGGGCGAGATGCTTCGCTCGGGGCTGATTACCGCCGAGGAAGCTGCCGCTCACCCCAAGCGGCACGCCATTACCAGGGCTCTAGGTTTCTTCGATGATCTCGAAGTGGACGTGGGCGAGTGGCCGGTTCGCCCGGGGGATGTTGTGGTCCTGTGTACCGATGGGCTTCATGACCTGGTCAGCCCAGAGGAGATCCGGGCAGCGTTTGGGAGGTCGCGTGATCCGTCCGGCGCATGCCATGACCTGGTGTCGCTGGCTTGTTCGCGCGGCGGCCACGACAACATCACCGTAGCTGCGTGCGTTGTCACAGAATCGGACATGCCTGCGCCCGCGGAAGGGCCGCGAGGCAGTGAGCCATGATGACAGCCGGTCGGCCTTGCCGCCGCGATGCCGAGCGGTCTTTGGTGGGCACTGTCATGTTGCTTGCCGGGCTTTCCGGAGCTTCGCTTTCGCTCGCGAGATCCGGCAGCGTATTCGGATTGGACACCGTGCTCTGTTTCGCCGCAGGCGTGGCTTTTGCCGCTGCTCATCTGTTACTCGCTGCGGCGCGATTCGACGGTGATCAGGTCATCTCAGCGTTAGTTGCGGCGGCCGCGGCTACCGGGTATGCCTCGGTCTTGAGGCTCCGGTCCGATCTCGCCCTCCGACAGCTGTCATTCATCTGGATCGGGGCCGGCGTGATGGTTGCCGCGGCGCTCTGGCAGTGGAAGGGCAGGGCCTCGGGCTCGGGAATGGCGCTAGCGGTGGGGGCCGCGGCGTTGCTCCTGGCCACGCTGGTGCTGGGGCAGGAGCGCGGGGGGGCTAGGTCGTGGATATTCATAGGCGGCATGGGCTTTCAGCCCTCAGAGTTTGCAAAAATCGCGTGCGTGTTGGCTGGGGCAGATGCCCTATCGGCGCTGCCCGCATGTAGAGAGGCGCCGTCGCCGTCAGCAGCGCCCCATCGCGCCGGCCTGGGCCAGATGTGGGCACTAAGGCCGGTGAGAATGCTCTTTTTGATCTGGTCCGTAATTGTGGCCTTCACAGTGTTTCAGCGCGACGTGGGCACCGCCGCAATCATCTACATATCGTGCGTCGCCCTTGTCTATGTAGCGTCGGGCAACCGACTTGTTGTGATCGGCTCCGCGGCGCTGGGCGCGGCAGGTGTGGCGATGGCCTGCAAGTTCTTCCCACACGTAGGAGTGAGGTTCGCTGCGTGGTCGAATCCGTGGGCGGATGCTGCCGGTTCATCCTATCAGGTGGTCCAGGCATTCTACGCGCTAGGAAGCGGAGGCATGCTCGGCCGTGGCTATGGCTCCGGCTCACCGTGGCTGATTCCGGCGGCGCCCACCGACATGTTGTTCGCCGCGTCCGCTGAGGAGATTGGGCTTGCGGGATCGCTGGGGGTAATTGCTATATACTTCCTGTTAATCGGTCACGCCTACGCCTGCGCCATGCGAGGGAGATCGCCTCGCCAGCGGCTGGCCGCAGTGGGGGCCGCCAACATCCTGGCGGTGCAGGCTTTTGTCATTATCGGAGGGAATCTGGGCGTTTTGCCGCTGACCGGGGTCACGTTGCCGTTTGCCAGCTACGGCGGTAGCTCGATGATCGCAAGCCTCGCCCTGGCCGGCATCCTTTTGGGCGCCACGGCCCGCACAGACGCCGGCGGCGATTACGATAGCAGCGGCGGTGACGGCCCGTGAACCACAGGATAAGCAGGTTGCTCGGAGCATGGATGGTCGGTTGCGCTGTGCTGGCTCTGGCCGCCACTTACTACCAGGCCGTCACGGCCGACAGGCTTGCGGCGAGCCCGGCTAACCCGCGTATTGCCAATGCGGAAAAAGGTATCTGGCGTGGGAGTATTGTGGATCGCAACGGAGAGGTTCTAGCGGAATCGCTCGAACGCGGAGCTGACTCACGGGTCTACCGCGGGCCCGGCTCTCTGGCGCCGCTTGTAGGGTACGCCCATCCGACGCTTGGTAAGTCGGGCCTGGAATCCACGATGGACCCATGGCTTACGGGAAGAGGTTGGTCGTACAGCCGAACCGGCTTGCTCTCAACCATCTCGCGCCAGCCAGAGCGGGGCTACTCGGTGCGGCTCACCATAGACTCGCACACACAGCGCGCGTGCGAGGCAGCGCTTGCGGGGCGACGCGGGGCTGCAGTTGTTTTGGATGCCGCGAATGGCGAGGTGCTGGCCGCAGCCAGTTGCCCGTGGTTCCATCCGGCACTGCTGGAATCGGCATGGGATACTGTGATAGCGCGGGAGGACTCGCCGTTGATATGCAGGCCGCTCGCCGGTCTGTATCCGCCGGGCTCCACCATCAAGCCGGCGATAGCAGGGGCAGCCATCGACATGGGTTTGGCAAGCAGTGGAACAGTATATGATTGCCGAGGCTCGATCCGTGCAGGGGGCGCCATCATCAGCGACGCCGCCGGTGCTCACGGCAGTATCGACTTGGGCACAGCCATTGCGCTCTCGTGCAATACGGCCTTCGTCCATCTGGCGCTGGAGGCAGGGGCCCGTCTTCCGGAAGCCCTCGGCAAGTTCTACTTGTCCAGGTCGCTGCCGCTCGACGCGCCTATGGCCGCGGGAACGCTCTCGGGCGAGGCTAGCGACGAGGCCCTGGGCCAGCTGGCCATCGGCCAAGGCGATCTGGTGGTGACGCCGCTTCATGTGGCGATGATTGCGGCCGCGGTTGTCAATCACGGAGTGATGATGCGCCCTCGCCTCGTCGCGGAGATATACTCCGACAGCGGGGCGGTGGTGAAGCGCTCCAGCCCTGGTGTGTTGGGCGTGCCCATGACGGCGGAAGCCGCCCGTATCGTAGCCGGCGGAATGCTGGAGGCAGTGGAATGGGGCACTGCCCGAGCGGCGAATCTTCCGGATTACGTGGTGGGCGGCAAGACGGGCACTGCCGAGAACCCGCACGGGGCGCCGCACGCATGGTTCGCAGGCTTCACCCAGCACGCGGGGAGGAAAGTGGCCTTGGCCATCATTATCGAGAACGGGGGCTCCGGCGGGCAGGTCGCAGCGCCCTTGGCCGGCAGCGTATTCAGAGCAGTCTTGAGCGGGAGGTGAGGGAGTGACCGGCGAACTCCTGGGTGGCAGGTATTCTATTCTCGACACAATAGGCGAAGGCGGCATGGCTACAGTCTACCGTGCCACGGACGCATTCCTACAACGAACAGTCGCTATTAAGGTGCTCAGGCCGCAGTATGCATCGGACGCTGAGTTTCGTGAGAGATTCAGACGGGAGGCCCAGAGCGCCGCGGCTCTATCTCACCCCAACATCGTCAATGTGTACGATGTGGGCCGGGAAGGCGGATCCAACTACATCGTCATGGAATGTGTAGACGGTCGGACACTCAACGATATCATAGTGAGCGAGGGCAGGCTCAGTGCGGACCGGACCGCCGATTACGGCACGCAGATACTTGACGCACTAGATCACGCGCACGCCAACGGAGTCATCCACCGCGACATAAAGCCGCACAACATACTGATAACGCGCGATGGGCGAGTGAAAGTGACTGACTTCGGCATAGCGCGGGCGGTGTCGGCGAGCGCTCTTACCGAGACGGGCAGAGTCATCGGAACGGTGAACTACACCTCTCCTGAGCAGGCACGCGGGGCTCCAGCTACTGCGGAGTCCGACATTTACTCACTGGGTGTAGTGATGTATGAGATGCTCACGGGCAAGCTGCCTTTCGCCGGCGACACGCCGGTGGCAGTCGCCCTCAAACACGTGCAGGAAGAACCGGCCCCGATTTCTCTCTTGAACCCGGCTGTTCCGCCCGAGTTCGAGCGCGTAGTCATGCGTGCGCTGGCTAAGAACCCTGAGGATCGATGGCGAACGGCCCGGTCCTTCAAACATGCGATTGCCCGCGCTCGCCAGGAAATAGCCGACGGCGGGCAACGAGCGCCGCTTCCCGCTGTGGGCACGGAGCGTGAGGTCCCGCCGGCGAGGCAGCTCCACGACGAGCACAACATCACCAGGCCGTTCGAGAAGACGGGGGAGGCCTTCGAAGTGCAACGCGACGATCCTAAACGTTCCCGGCGGCAGCCCGCGCCCGAAGGCGCCCGATCACGGCGCCTCAGGATCTGGGCTACCGTAGTGGTATTCATGTTGCTGATGGCGGGCGCGGTCTTTGGCGCGCTTCACGCGTTCAGAGAATGGATCCAGGTGGAGGAGGTTGCTGTGCCCGAGCTCGTTGGGCTGACTCTTCCAGAGGCTGAGGGGGTCGTAAGGCGTAACCGACTTGCTCTGGATGCATCGGTCAAGCGCTATGACGACAAAGTGGAGTACAACCGGATCATCTCGCAGGACCCTGCGCCAGGTGTGAAGCGCAAGGTGCATTCGGTGGTGCGTGCTGTAGTCAGCTTGGGTCCGGAGATGGTGACGGTGCCCGACCTGTTCAACAAGACCGAGCGGGAGGCACGATTCGAGCTGGAGGGACTCAACATCGCTCTGGGCGAGAAGACCGACGGGTATCACGAGGAAGTGCAGCCCGGCAGGATAATCGAGCAGAAGCCGGAGGCGGGCATGTATGTTTCCAAGGGGTCACGGATTGACGTCGTCATCTCGGTGGGTCCTCCGCCTCCGCCGCCCGAGGTGCCTTTGGTTATCGGGATGACCCTGGAGAAAGCAACAGAGACGCTGAGCGCCCTGGGCCTTGCAGTGGGCGAGGTGAAGACGAGGTTCAGCATCCTCTACCAGGAAGGAACGGTTGTTGACCAGTCGCCCGCTCCCTATGTGCAGGCAGAGCCGGGCACGACTGTGGACTTGGTCGTGGCTGAACGGAATAGGGAAGGCGATGGATCCACGTCCTATCTGGGGTCGCGCCGATTCGCAGTCACCTACACCGTTCCGCCTGGCCCCTCCATGCAGGAGATAGTGATCAAAGTCATCGATACCTACGGCGAACGGACCAGCTATGGCCCCCGCTCGCACAGTCCTGGCGATAACATAGCCCATGTAGTGGAGGTATTTGGACCCGGGAAGATAGAGGTGTGGGTAGATGGACGTCCGGTGAGAGCCGACGATGTATGATACCGGCATTGTGGTGAGGCTGACCGGCGGCATCTGCTGGGTGCTCGCAGACGCGGGCGGTGAGGCCGTACGCTGCGCTGCCCGCGGCAATGTCAGAAAACGCGCAGGCGGAGTGGCGGTGGGCGATCGCGTTCGCATATCCCGCGAGCCAGGCGGCGAAGACGGGGTGCTGGAAGAGGTGCTGCCCAGGCTGACGTATTTGATCCGCCCTCAAGTGGCCAATGTGGATCAGGCGATTGTGGTGATGTCCGTTGCCCGGCCCGAACCCAATCTGCATCTGCTCGACAGGCTGCTTGTGCTGGTGGAGCACTCACACTTGGACGCTGTGGTCTGCTTCACCAAAGCCGATCTGGCATGCCCGGGCGAAGGCGAACGCCTGGTCGATTCCTACTCCCGTGCAGGCTACAGGGCGATCCTAACGAGCGCCCGCGCGCGTCAGGGCATTCGCGAGTTATCCGCAGCGCTCGCAGGCAAGACGTCCGTATTTGCCGGGCCCTCGGGCGCCGGCAAGTCGGCGCTGCTCAACGCGGTTCAGCCAGGCCACAACCTGGCTGAAGGCGAGCTCTCCACGCGCATAGGTAGAGGGCGTCACACCACGAGAGAGGTCCGTCTCATCCCGTTGGACGTGGGAGGCACAGTCGCTGATACGCCGGGCTTTTCTGTCCTCGACATCGAGTCAATCAAACCTCGCGATCTCGCTACGGCTTTTCGCGAGATGCGCGAATACGTCGAGGGATGCAGGTTCGCTGGATGTGTGCATGACGCTGAGCCGGAATGCGCTGTTAAGCAGGCGGTGGAGGAAGGCAAGATAGGGCAGGGTAGATACGAGCGATACTTGATGTTCCTGGAGTCTACAGCAAGCATGCCCAGAGAGAGAGGGTGTTGGCGTGGCTCAGCTCAAAGTGGCTCCGTCCATTTTGTCGGCGGATTTCGCGCGGCTTTCCGCGGAGATCGGCAGAGTGTCGGCATCTGCCGACATGTTGCACGTGGACGTAATGGACGGAAGATTCGTTCCTAACATCACGATAGGCCCTCCGGTGGTCAAGAGTATCAGGCGGGCCACCCGGCTTCCGCTGGACGTGCACCTGATGATAGTCGAGCCGGAGAGGCACGTGCAAGCTTTCGTGGACGCCGGCGCCGACATCATATCGGTACATGCCGAAGCCACATTCCATCTCAACAGGCTGCTCGGCGAGATCCGATCGTCAGGATGCCGCGCTGCGGTGGCCATAAACCCCGCAACGGGCCTCGGCGCAGTAGAGCACGTGCTGCACATGGTGGACATGGTGCTAGTCATGACGGTAAACCCTGGGTTTGGCGGCCAGCGCATGATCGAGGAAGCGCTCGTCAAAGTGAGCGAACTTCGCGACATAGCCGAACGGCGAGGGCTTTCTTTGGATATCCAGGTGGATGGGGGGATCACTGAGGGTACTGTTGCCCAGGCAGCTCTGGCAGGCGCCAACGTGTTTGTCGCCGGCAGCTACGTGTTTGGCGCAGTGGATCCAGATGATGCCGTGGCTAGGCTAAAATTGGAAGCCGGGAAGGCACTGGCGCAGAAGTCGTAGCGTGCCATTCCTGCCGGGTCATTACAGAGGGGCCCGCGGGACCCGTGTGATATAATCATCCGTGCAGCTTGAGGGCTGTTTACCAGAGGGGAGGGTACGCCTTGAAGCTACCGGATGTGAATGTGAAACTAGTGGCGGCAAGCCTGGCTGTCGCCCTGGCTCTGCTTTTCGGAGGAAACGCGCTTGTTCGCATGACTAGAGTTTCGATTCCCGTGGAACGCGCGCTGCGACAGATGGCTGAGGTCAAGTCGTATTCGATTGAATCAACCCCATACGGCGCCGTGCTCAACGTCGAACTCGGCGATGTGTCGGAGCTTTCTGAAACAGTCATGAAGGTAACCATGGCCGCTGCGCATCTTGCCGGGCGAGACGGCGTATGGATACGCATTCTGGATTCCCGCGACGACACTCTACGGGACGTGTACCATCGTCTCCATTTCTCATTGCAGGAGGCCATAGCTACTGGTTCGTTCGAAGACCTAGAGCGCACGTCCGAGCAGTCGGCGCGCGAGGCGGGCATCTCGGGCGCCAGGATTGTGGTAGACTCAGAGTACGTATATGTGTCCATGTCACACGGCGCAAGCCGGCTGTACGAAGTGGTTCCCCGGCGGCCGTATGAAACCGGCGCCGTGACCGGCTCGACTTCGGTCGCGCGGTCCGATTCCCGCTCCTTTGGGGCCGCGGGAGGTGTGCGCATATGGTAAGGGACATCGCAATCGGTGCATGGGCTGCGGCTCTGATCTTCTGTTTGATTGCCGGGTACGATCCGGCCCTGGTTGTGTTGGCCGGCGGGGTGGCTGCTCTTGCGCAATTGCTCCTGTCGGGGCGCATTGTCGGCCAGCGGTTTGAGTTCGCAGGACGAGCCTGCGCCGGGCAGAAAGCGCCCGCTCTGACCTTTGGAGACGTGGGAGGACAGGAGACTGCCAAGCGTGAGCTTGTAGAGGCCCTGGAGTTCATAAAGAACGAAGACACCGCGGTGCATCTGGGGATACGCCCGCTCCGCGGCATACTGCTGAGCGGACCGCCCGGCACGGGGAAGACTCTTCTCGCCAGAGCTGCCGCGAGTTACACGGATGCAGTGTTCGTATCCGCAGCCGGCAGCGATTTCGTGGAGATGTACGCGGGCATCGGAGCCAAGCGCGTGCGCGACCTGTTTGGCACGGCGCGCGCCACAGCAGTCGCTCAGCGCAAGAAGACGGCAGTCATATTTATAGACGAAATAGACGTGCTGGGCGGTGTGCGCGGCAAGCACTCCAGCCATCTGGAGTACGACCAGACCCTCAACCAGCTGCTAGTAGAGATGGACGGGCTGGTGTCGGCATCTCGCGACGGGGTGAGAGTGCTGGTCATAGGCGCCACGAACCGCGCCGATCTGCTGGACCCGGCGCTGCTCAGGCCGGGCAGGTTCGACAGGGTAGTCAGTGTGGACCTGCCTGATCGTGAAGGACGCCGCCGCATACTGGAGATACACACCAAGCGGAAGCCACTGGCGGATGATGTAGACCTCGGGCGCGTTGCAGCCGAAGCCTTCGGCTTCTCCGGCGCCTACTTGGAGAGCCTGACCAATGAAGCAGCGATCATGGCGCTGCGAGCCGGAAGGGCCCGCATAACCATGGACGACTTCTCCGAGGCGATGGAGAAGGTGATCATGGGCGAGAAGATCAACAGGCGCCCGGATGTAGACGAGCTGCTCAGAGTGGCAGTACACGAGGTCGGTCACGCAGTTGCGAGCGAACGGTTGAGGCCGGGCTCAGTGGCTGCGGTCACCGTATCGTCGCGCGGAAAGGCTCTGGGGTACGTGCGGCAGGCGCCGAAGTCCGACACATATCTGGAGACCCGTATGGAGCTGGAGAACAGGATGTCCACGTTGCTTGCGGGCGCTGTGTCGGAGGAACTGATCCTGGGCGAGCGTAGCACCGGGGCGGCGCAGGACATTGAACAGGCTGTGGAGACGGCGCGCAAGATCGTCAATTGCGGCCTGTCGGACCTAGGGATAATCAGCGAAGAGGATATTCCGCGCGACAAATACCATGAGGCCATATGGCGCCTGGTGAGGGCGCAAGAAGACCGCACCCGGTCTTTGCTGGGTGAATACTCGGAGCTGATTCGGGAGATTGCCGGCGACCTCATGGATGCGGAGAGAATAGACGGAGACGCTTTCAGGGACCGGCTGGCCCGGACGGCGTGATGCGCGGGCCTGGCGGCGCACAGGGAGGCAAGCTACGAGATGAAGGCGGAGATTCTTTCGGTCGGCACTGAACTACTGTTGGGGCAGATCGTCGACACGAACGCTGCATACATCGCGCGCCGACTGGCGGAACTGGGCGTCACTTTGCACCGAAAGACCACTGTAGGCGACAACTTGGTCCGCGTATCGGCTGCCGTGCGGGAGGCGCTTGAGCGCGCGGACATCGTGATCGCCACCGGCGGCCTGGGGCCGACGGAAGACGACCTCACACGTGAGGCAGTGGCGGAAACGCTGTCGGTGGGGCTCGTGGAAAGCCCTGAGGTTCTTGCCGACCTGGCGAGGTACTTCGAGGCCCGCGGCGTCCGCATGACTGAGAATAACCGCAGGCAGGCGCGGATGCCCGAACCGGGAGCAGGAGGGCTGATACCGAACCCGATGGGCACTGCTCCGGGCGTCCTGTTCGAGTCAGGCGACAAGCGTGTGATATGCATGCCGGGCGTGCCCCGGGAGATGGAACGGATGATGGACTCCTGGGTCGTGCCGTACCTTCGTAACCGGCAGCGCGGGCCCGGCGGCACTCAGGTGATAAAGTCGAAGGTTGTGCGGACTTCGGGGATTGGCGAGTCGACTTTGGAAGCGCTCATAGTCGACTTGGCGCACGGGCGCGATAATCCTACGGTAGCTACCTACGCCGGCGGAGGCGAGTGCCAGGTGAGGATCACTGCCCGGGCCGACTCTCTCGCCGAGGCGGACGCTCTCATACAATCCGTCCTTGCGCTTTTGCGCGCTCGCCTCGGGTCGCTGGTGTATGGATACGACGCCGACACATTGGAAGAAGCGGTGGGCCGCCTGCTCGCCGGCGCGGGGCTGACTCTTGCGTGCGCTGAGTCGTGCACCGGAGGGCTGATAGCCGCCATGCTCACCAATGTGCCCGGCAGTTCAGGGTACTTCGACCGTGGCGTCGTTACCTACAGCAACCGCGCCAAGGTCGAGCAACTCGGGGTGGAAGAGAAAACCCTGGCCGCGCACGGGGCCGTGAGCCGTGATACTGCAGTCGAGATGGCTACCGGAGTGGCTCGGATTGCCGGTGTGGACATCGGCCTTTCGGTGACTGGAGTAGCGGGCCCAGGGGGAGGCACGGATGCCAAGCCCGTCGGCATGGTCCATTTCGCCCTGGCAGACATGTGCCGGCCTTCGGTGATAACGGCTCGAATGAGGTTCGGAGGCGATCGTGGCGCGGTGCGGACCCGGGCGGCCAAGTTCGCGCTGGATCTCGTGAGGAGGCATCTCGCGGGGGATTGCCGGGATCACCCGGCAGATCACCCCGCGACTGGGCAATAATAACCCGGATGGGCGGTGCCGCTTATGGAGGAATATCGATGCGAGTCTGGAATTCCAATTATCAGAACGTTCATCGCTCTACCGGTAGCAGGGTCGCCGGTGGAGGCGATATGCACGATGGTTGGCGACATGGAGAGGGCGGGAGTATGCGCCAAGTGGGTTAAGCCCCGAAACATGCACCTCACCCTGAAGTTTCTGGGCGATCTGCCCCGTGCGCGTATCCGGCAGCTCGCCGGTGCGGTGAGCCGTGCTGTGCAGGGCGAGCCGAAGTTCGATATCGCGCTTCGCGGCGCCGGCGCCTTCCCCAATCCCGCACGTCCCCGCGTGCTCTGGGTGGGGGTGCGCGAAGGCGCCGACCGTTTAACGAGGCTTTCGCGTTCCATCGATGAGTCGACTGTAGCCTCGGGTTTCGCCCCAGCCGACAAGGCGTTTCGGCCTCACCTCACCATAGGAAGGGCCCGGGGGGAGTCGGGGGGCACGCGGGCAGCCGACATCATCTCGCGCAATTCTGATACCTTTTGGGGAACGGTCTCAGTGGACTGCATACACGTAGTAGCCAGTGTACTGCAGCCGTCAGGCCCTGTTTACACATCACTTGCCCGTATTCCGCTGGAGTGACCAGCATAGTAAGGAGCGATCGGTCTTGAACGAACGACAGAAGGCGCTGGAAGTGGCGGTTACTCAGATCGAAAAGGCATTTGGCAAAGGCTCCATAATGCGCCTGGGTGAGTCGACGGGTACCACTGCAATCGGCGTGATCCCCACCGGTGCGATTGCGATCGACATAGCTCTGGGTGTGGGCGGGATACCCCGCGGTCGGGTGGCAGAGATATACGGCCCGGAATCGTCCGGCAAGACCACTGTGGCGCTGCATATCATCGCAGAGGCGCAGAAGCTGGGCGGGGTTGCCGCCTTCATCGACGCCGAGCACGCCCTGGACGCAGCCTATGCCAAACGCCTCGGGGTGGACATCGACAACCTGCTGGTGTCGCAGCCCGACACTGGAGAACAGGCGCTGGAGATAACTGAGGCCCTGGTCAGAAGCGGCGCAGTGGATGTTGTCGTAGTTGACTCAGTGGCTGCGCTCGTACCCCGCTCGGAGATTGAGGGCGAGATGGGCGATTCCCACGTGGGCCTTCAGGCCAGGCTGATGTCGCAGGCCCTGCGGAAACTGACAGGCGCCATCTCCAAATCCAATACGAGCGTCGTGTTTATCAACCAGATTCGCGAGAAGGTTGGCGTCATGTTCGGCAATCCTGAAACGACTCCGGGCGGTCGGGCGCTCAAGTTCTATGCGTCCGTGCGGATGGAGGTGCGCCGGGTGGAGTCGCTCAAGCAAGGTTCTGAGCAGATAGGCAACCGCACCCGGGCTAAAGTGGTCAAGAACAAGGTGGCTCCGCCATTTAGGGACGCCGAGTTCGACATCATATACGGCGAGGGCATATCACGAGAAGGATCCTTGCTGGATGTGGGCGATGTAACCGGAGTCATAACCAGGAGCGGAACTTGGTACTCATACGGTGATCTCAGGTTGGGCCAGGGCAAGGAGAATTCGCGCCAATTCCTCAAGGCCAACCCTGAACTGGCCGCGGAGATTGAAACCAAGATCAGGGAGTCGGTCGGGCTGGCGAGCCCCAATGCCCCGGCCGAAGGCGACTCGTCGGCCGGTAAAGATGGAACCGGCCAGTCCGACTCAGAGGATGGCGCCGCCAAGGGGCGGGGCGGACGTGGCAAGCGATAGACGCCCACGCACGCTGGCGGGGGCGTTCTCGGCTGCATACAGGCTCCTGGCTGTGCAGGCTCGCACAGAGTCTGGGCTCCGGGAGGCCCTGCTCAGGAGAGGTTACAGCGTCGAGCATGTTGCCCAGGTCATGGCGGAGATGGTGCGCCTGGGCTACATAGACGATGTCGCGGCGGCATCTCGCTGGGCAGAGTACGCCGCCGCCGAACGTCGGTACGGCGTGCGGGGTATCGCCGCGAAGCTCTCTGGGCGCGGAATCGACCCTCTGCTTGCGGCGCAGGCTGCGCAGGCGGCCTACGAGGCGGAGGGGGCAGATGAATACCAGGTAGCGCGGGATCTGGCCGCCAGCCGCGTGTCTCTGGGTGAGCTGTCCGATGATGAGCTGAGCGGGCGAGCGGTAAGGCGCGTTGCAAGGTTCCTTGAGCGGAGGGGGTTTCGCGCCGACACGATATCGCGAGTGGTGAGGGACCTCACTCGCTGACAAGCTGGGCTGGATCAGCTTGACAGTGCTTGGGCCCTACATATAGAATCTAGTCTGGGGCTGGGGTTTCCGGCCCGGCGAACACCATGCCGCGTGTCCCGTTCAAGCCGAGTTGGCGCTCGGCTTTACTTGTACTGCAACCGAGCTTGTTGATTACGTACACGATTGTTTGTGCCAAGGGAGGTGGATCAGCATTAGCCCATTCATACAGATGCTTGTCTATGTGTTGATAGCCGGCGTCGGAGCCGGTGGAGGATATCTGGCTCGCAAGTGGCTGGCAGAAGCGAAGATAAAGTCCGCTGAAAACGAGGCGGAGCGCATAGTAGAGGAGGCCGGAAAGGACGCCGAGGCTTTGAAGCGCGAGGCGGTCGTGGAGGCCAAAGAAGAAGTCCACAGGATGCGCAGTGAGTTCGAAAGAGAATCCCGCGACAGGCGGGTTGAACTACAGCGTTCGGAAAGACGGCTGCTTCAGAGGGAAGAATCGCTTGACAGAAAGAGTGATCAACTCGAGAAAAAGGAAGGCGTCCTTGAGCGGCGTGAGCACGACATAGAAAAGGCACAGGCTGAGGCGGAGCAATTGTGTCAGAAGCAGAGGCAGGAACTCGAAAGGATCGGAGGGCTCACTTCCGAACAGGCTCGTCAGCAGTTGCTGACGGAAGCTGAGGCCGAAATCCAGCACGAGCTTGCGGTCATGATAAAGGAGTGCGAGGCGCAGGCGAAGGATGAATCCGACAAGCGGGCACGAGAGATCATAACCCAGGCGATACAGAGGTGCGCCGCCGATCACGTGGCTGAAGTCACTGTGTCGGTGGTGGCGCTTCCCAACGATGAGATGAAAGGGCGCATCATTGGCCGAGAGGGTCGAAACATACGCGCCCTAGAGACCCTTACCGGAATTGACCTGATCATCGACGACACGCCTGAGGCGGTTATCCTGTCGGGATTCGACCCGGTCAGGCGCGAGGTAGCCCGCGTCGCCCTAGAGCGCCTGATCCAGGACGGCAGGATACATCCGGCGAGAATCGAAGAGATGGTTGAGCGCGCCCGCAAGGAAGTGGATGCCGTAGTTCGCGAAGAAGGCGAAAGGGCCACTTTTGAAGTAGGCGTGCACGGCATCCATCCGGAGCTGATCAAGCTTCTAGGCAGGCTCCGATTCCGCACGAGTTATGGTCAGAATGTGTTGCGTCACTCTATTGAAGTGGCCCAGCTGGCAGGCGCCATGGCTGCTGAGCTTGGCGCAGACGTAGGCCTTGCCAAGCGAGGAGGACTGCTGCACGACATAGGCAAGGCAGTCGACCACGAGGTGGAAGGGCCCCATGTGACCATCGGCGCCGATATCGCCAAGAAGTATCGCGAGTCGCAGGCAGTGACAAACGCTGTCGCGTCCCATCATGGCGACGTTGATCCGAAGACCATCGAAGCCGTGCTGGTGCAGGCGGCAGATGCAGTATCGGCCGCACGTCCCGGGGCGCGCCGCGAAACCCTGGAGACCTATATCAAGCGTCTCGAAAAACTGGAAGAGATAGCCGATTCGTTCGATGGCGTCGACAAGGCCTACGCCATCCAGGCCGGTCGCGAGATCCGAATCATGGTCAAGCCCGACCGAATCGACGACGCAACGTCCATCAAATTGGCGCGCGACATTGTCAAGCGAATAGAGCAGGAGTTGGAATACCCGGGTCAGATAAAGGTGACTGTCATCCGCGAAACCAGAGCCGTAGACTACGCCAAATGACAGGGTGCCTAGGGTCCGTGCCGCGCGTAGAATGATCAGCAGGAATACAGGCCGATCATCGGGGGAAGAAGGTGGCTCAGGTGAGAGAGGCGCGCTACAGAGAAGGCGATGGTTCTTCGACTAGTGTCGGCTTGCTCGTGTCGATTCTAGTCCGATATCCCGAGATCTGTACCGTGTCGTACACGCCAGATTCGAGGGTTCTCGGGTTTTCGTTCATGGTGGCAAGGAGAGTGGATGCCGATGAGTTCGATGCCTTCAGGCGCCTGGCTCTTGCGAGCATCTCAGTCTACCTCGACCTAGTAAGGCTCGAAGACGCGCCAGTAGCCGAGATCAGCTCCTCCTACCTGGGAAGCGTAACGCAAGTTCAGCTGACGCGCGATGTTGCCACATTGACCGGCGACGAGATATCCTTGCTCATCGGGCTGATTCTGGATGCCTTCGGAGACGACCTGGCCACTGACAGGTCTGAAGATCTGGGCGAGGAAGAGCTGATGGTGCAGGAGGAGTTCATTGCCAACCTGCTGGCGGATCTGAAGGAGACCACGCAGGAGAAGCGCCTCATAGGCTTCCGGGAAGAGGGCAGGGTAATGGTGTTTAACAGGCCTGCCTGATGGCATGGGCCTGATTTGCGAATATGATGGAGAAAGGTGGGCAGGCTAACAGTTAGGCCTGCCCACGTTTGCCCTCGAGGAGGAATATGTTTGAAAGTCGCAATGTTCGGCGACGTGATCGGGAGGCCGGGACGGGCACGTGCGTTGTCGGTCATAGCCCAGCTCAGAGCTGACGAGGCAGTGGACTTCGTTGTAGTCAACGGCGAGAACGCTGCAGGAGGAATGGGCCTCACGCCTGAAGTGGCGCGGGAGATGCTTGATGGCGGGGTCGACGTGATAACCACTGGGAATCACGTGTGGAATAAACGAGAGATGGCTGACTACCTTGATAAGGCCGACCGTGTGTTGCGCCCGGCGAACTACCCGTCGGGAGTGCCGGGCAGAGGATGGACAGTCGTATCCTGCGCAGGTCTGCGCCTGGCAGTGTTGAACCTGCAGGGTCGAGTGTTCATGCAGCCCATTGACTGCCCGTTCGCCCGGGGTAGGCAGGCGGTGGACGAAATCGGGTCTTCTGCAGATATCGTTGTCGTAGACTTTCACGCGGAAGCGACTTCAGAGAAACAGGCGCTTGGGCTTTACCTAGACGGCCGTGCAGCTGCGGTAGTAGGCACGCACACGCATGTTCAGACCGCCGATGAGAGAGTGCTTCCGGGAGGCACTGCTTTCGTTACTGATCTGGGCATGTGCGGGCCGGTCAACTCAGTCATAGGCATGGACGCAAACACGGTGATTCCACGGTTTGTCACGGCCTTGCCGTCGCGTTTCGCCGTTGCAAAGGGTCCGGTCGTTGTGTCGGGGGCCATTATCGAAGCGGATCATTCCACTGGAAGAGCGCGAGGGATAGATCGATTCATTGAGGTATTTCACGATTCCCCTCGGTGAGTCATGTGCCAAACAGTAGAAGGAGTTGTCCAATAGAGGACTAATACACTACTCTAGAAACGTCAATACGATCAGCCGGCAGGAGGATAAGAGCATGGAGGTCCTAAAGGTTTCTGCAAAGTCGAATCCAAACTCGGTAGCCGGAGCTTTGGCAGGGGTTATCCGCGAACGCGGCGGCGCTGAGGTGCAGGCCATAGGCGCCGGAGCCATCAACCAGGCGGTCAAGGCCGTGGCCATCGCACGGGGTTTCGTGGCGCCAAGTGGTCTCGACCTCGTATGCGTTCCGGCGTTTGTCGATGTTACCATCGACGGCGAGGAACGCACCGCGATCAAGCTGATCGTGCAACCCCGGTAGCCGTCATATTCCATCGGAAGTCATTTACCATGGTGCCGGGCGCAAGCCCGGCACTCGGCGTGAAGTGCCTGAAATGGCGCGTGCAGGTGCGGCGAACCGACTCTGGATACAGTTTCTTGGAGGTAAACCGGTCCTCAAGGGCGAATCCACAACCCACCTTGGGAGGTGGAGTCGTAGCAGAGGAAGGGTTACTATGTGCGACGGGGAGACTGTACTGCTCCGCCAGCTGACGGAGCACGATCTTGGTACGATGGCGAGGTGGGATGCGGATCACGAGCTGACGGGCCTAATGGGGGAAACCGTCAGAACCGAGAGCGAATCGCGCGCCAGGTTTACCAAGCTGCTCAGCGACAGGAACAGCTTGGCGATGGCCATTATCACGCAGGATGGCTTGCTCATAGGCGATATTGAGCTGACGGAGATAGCCTGGCGCAGCGGCGATGCAGAACTGGTGGTGCGAATAGGCGACCCGGAGTACCGTGGGAGAGGCATGGGTTCCTGCGCTGTCCGCGCCATGTTGGAGGCGGCATTCGAGCGGTTGAACCTTGCCCGCGTATACCTGAGAGTCTGCGCCGATAACCGCAGGGCTATCAGATGCTATCTCAAGTGCGGATTTCGCCGGGAAGGAGTGGTCCGGCGGAAGCTGGGCCCAAGCGGCGATGCACGCCGAGTGGTGTTGATGACCATTATGAGGTCGGACTTCGCCAGAATAGAGATCGCCTCCTAGGCAGGCAGGCGGTGCGCGGCACTGACTTCCGTCTGGGATTCTGTACGACACTCGATCCAAAGAGGGCTGGGGCCCTCTTTTTTTTGTCCGGTTTCGTCAGAGTGGCAATGATGGCCAAATATTTGTGCAACGTTGCAGGAGAAAGCGTTCGGACCTCGAAATGATAGTGCGAGTGGAGCAAAGTGGAGCAAAGTGGTGGATCACGGTGTTCATAGGGGAGTTCAGACACTCTCTGGACAACAAAGGTCGGATCATAGTGCCCTCCAGATTCCGCGAGGAACTTGATGGCAGGTTCATCTTGACTCGCGGCCTTGATACGTGCCTGTTCGGGTTCACCGAATCCGAATGGAGCAATCAGGAAGAGAAGCTGACTACGCTCCCCATGACAATGGCTGATGGGCGCGCTTTCTCCAGGTTGTTTTTCTCCGGCGCCAGCGAGTGCGAACTCGACCGCCAGGGAAGAGCCCTGATCCCGCCTCATCTGCGGCAATATGCCCGGATAGAACGGGATATCGTAGTAATCGGAGTCTCATCCAGATTCGAGATATGGGCGCAGGAAGTGTGGGAAGAGTACCTGTCACAGGTATCGAGTTCCTACGAAACGATTGCAGAAAAACTCGTATCGCTGGGGTAATCACGGCGGCTTCCGAAGGCGGGCAGCCGCCCCGGCAGCGGGAGTTTTGTGAGCGGGAGTTGACTGATGGACTACAGCCACCAACCGGTAATGGTTCAGGAGGTCATGAGTTACCTGGCGCCGGCTCCCGGAGATGTGATCGTTGACTGCACACTGGGCGGCGCCGGCCATTCGAGGGTGATCGCCGCGGCGATTGGCCGGCAGGGTATGCTCATCGGCATTGATCGTGATCGGCAAGCGCTGCAAGCGGCCTCGGAGGCGCTCTCCGACGCACCCTGTCGGGTCAGCCTGGTGCATGGCGACTATGGCGACATAGAGTCTCTGCTCGGGAAGCTTGGGCATCCCGCACCGGACGGCGTGCTGTTTGATTTCGGAGTCAGTTCTCATCAGCTGGACGCGGTTGAACGCGGCTTCACCTACAGGGAGGACGCTCCGCTCGATATGCGGATGGACCAGGGCATTCAGTTGACTGCGGCCGACATAGTCAACACGGCGTCGGTTCGAGACTTGGAGACGATCATCTCAGACTACGGCGAGGAAAGATGGGCGCGGCGGATTGCCCGCCATATCGCCCTTGAGCGACAGAATGCGCCAATACTGACTACCGGATGCCTTGTGCAGGCGGTGGCTTCGGCAATTCCGCCTGGAGCAGGAGGGCGCGATGGCCCGCACCCGGCCCGCAGAACGTTCCAGGCGCTCAGAATAGCCGTCAACGACGAGTTGGGCGCGGTTCGAAGGGGAACCGAAGGAGCCGTTCGAGTTGCCGCCTGTGGGGCGCGCATAGTGGCGCTGTCATACCATTCCCTGGAGGACAGGATTGTAAAGGAGCTTTTCCGAGCCAGAGAACGCCCGTGTTCATGCCCGCCGTCGTTTCCGACGTGCATATGCGGTCGGCGCAAGGCTCTCGAAGTGATCACACGTAAGCCGGTCCGTCCGTCGGAAAACGAAGTGCAAGTGAATCCCAGAGCACGAAGCGCCAAGCTCAGGGCTGCAATCAAAGTTCTAGGCCCGGGGGAGGATGAATAGTGATGGAGTGCAGTTACGCTAAGATAGGTGAGCTGGGGCGCGATTCGGCCAGGCGCAGATCGTCGCGAACCGTGCGGCTTATGTCTGCGTGCGGGCTCGTTGCCGTGCTGGCCGTTGCCTTTTCGGTCGCCGTTCTTGCGGAGAGAGTAGCGATTGTGCGCGCAAGCGACAGACGCGATAGAGCCGGGGCGCGGGCAGAGTCGCTTAGGAATGAGTGGGAGCGGATGTCGCTAGAGCTCGCACGTATCACGTCTCTTGATAGAGTAGATAAGGTGGCCCGGGCTGAACTGGGAATGGTCGATCCGCCGCGTATGGGAGTGGTGCTCATCGATGCGCGGCCCGTGCTAGATACAGCCAACCGGGCAATCCCGCCCAGCGAGACTGCGGACGTATCACAACCGCCCACTGTGCTCGCGAACGTGGCTGCCATCGTCGAGCAGATGGCAGTGGCGGCAGTATCGAACCTCATTGCCGCGTGGTTCGTTGTTCCCACGACCCAACTGCCGTCTGTGCTCGAATGAACCAAACAAGATGTGGGGGCTCCTTAGGTGTCGGTTCGACATGCGCCACGGTCAGGATTCTGGATTCCGCCGTCGGTCATCGCAAGAAAGAGGATCTACATACTCTTTCTTCTGCTGACTGGCGTTTTTGCTGCGCTCGTCCTGCGTCTTATCTGGCTGCAGATTGTGAGGGGCCCCGAGCTCCATGCTCGTGCGCTGGAGCAGAGAATGCGGCCTGTTCCAGTCGACCCACGGCGCGGCACGATCTACGACCGGAAGATGCGGGAGCTGGCCGTAAGTGTTAGCGCCGATTCAGTGTATGCCATTCCGGCCGAAGTTCGCGACCCCGCGTCGGTTGCGCGCATGCTCGCCCCGCTTCTGCAAATGGGAGATGACACGCTTCTTTCGAGGCTGACTGCGCGGCAGCAGACCGTGTGGCTCAAGCGCAAGGTTGAGCATGATGTGGCGGCGCGCATCAAGGAGCTCGCAGCTCCGGGGATAGGCGTTGCAGAGAGCGGCCAGCGTTTCTACCCCAGAGACACCTTGGCAGCGCAGGTGATCGGCATTGCAGGAATCGACAATCAGGGTCTTGAAGGTCTCGAACAGCTGTACGATGCCGAGCTCAGAGGAGTACGCGGTCAGATAGTGGCTGAGCGTGACGCTACCGGCAAGGAGATACCCGAAGGCGAGCACTCCTATGCCCCCGCCAAAGACGGAAAGAGCATCGTACTCACCATCGATGAAGTGATCCAGTACATATGCGAGCGCGAACTCGAACGGGCCATGGCCGACACGCAATCTGAGAAAGGCATCATTCTGGCCATGGATCCAGCCACAGGCGAGGTCCTGGCCATGGCCATGCGTCCGACGTTCAACCCCAATGACTACAACCGTTACCCTTCGAGCCTGCGCCGGAACACCGCCGTGTGCGACATGTTCGAGCCTGGCTCTACTTTCAAAGTGGTCACGTCCGCGGCCGCTCTGGAAGAGGGAGTGGTCACGCCCAACACCGGGTTCTACGACCCCGGCTATGTCAAAGTTGAAGACAGGACCATACGATGCTGGAAGGCCGGAGGTCACGGATCCCAGAGTTTTACCGAGGCTGTGGAGAATTCGTGCAACCCGGTCTTTGCTACCCTCGCCGTCAGGCTCGGGCCGGAGACCTTTGCCCGCTACGTGCGTGCGTTCGGCCTCGCCGACAAGACCGGCATCGACTTCCCGGGCGAGGCAACCGGCATGATGCACAGCACGTCCAAGATGGGACCCGTGGAGCTGGCTACGAGCGGGTTCGGACAGGGAATCTCAGTCACTCCGCTGCAGCTTCTGAACGCTCTGTGCGCTGTGGCGAACGGCGGCACTCTTATGCAGCCTATGCTGGTCCGCGAGGTGATTGACGAGTCCGGCGCGTCCGTTCGGAAGATCCTGCCGACCCGGATCAGGCAAGTCATATCGGAGCGAAGCGCCCGACAGCTCTCCACGATACTCCAGTCCGTGGTGGTTAACGGGTCCGGCGCGCGCGCGGCGGTTCCCGGATATGCAGTGGCGGGCAAGACAGGGACCGCGCAGAAGCCTGAGCGTGGAGGGTACGGCGACAAGCGGATCGCTTCGTTCATGGGATACGCTCCGGCGAACGATCCGCGCATCGCGGTGCTGGTCGTGCTGGATGAACCCAAGACTGATGTTAAGTACGGGGGCGTGCTCGCTGCGCCTGCCTTCGCAGCAGTGATAGCGGACGTCATGCGCTACATGGAGATTCCTCCGACGTATGCCGCGAGCGTGCCGTCACAGGAGTCAGCCTCCGGGCTCGTGACTGTGCCGGACCTGCTCGGCCTGGCCGAGCCTGAGTCGAGGGCGTCACTTAAGGCCGCTGGGCTCGTGTGCAGGCTCCAGGGCGCAGGGGCCGTTGTGACCAACCAGGTGCCCAAGGCGGGTTCGCGCGTCGCTGCCGGGACGACGGTCGTCGTTTACTTTGGTCCTGAGGAACTGTATAATCTTGAGGGCGATTTTGTGGAAGTGCCGGACGTGACTGGGAAGACTCTTAAGGAGGCCGTAATCTTGCTGGGCGCCAAAGGCTTCACAGTGCAGCCTATGGGCCGCGGCATTGTGGCGCAGCAACAACCACTGGGCGGCGCCTCGGCAAGAAAGGGCTCGGCCGTAACTATATTCCTCGAGGAATGAACAGTATGCCTGAAAAGCAACTTGATCAGCTGCTCGCATGCCTTGACGCGCCTGAAGTAGCGGGCGATGCGCACGTCCGGGTCACGAGCCTCACATATGACTCTCGCAACGTGGCCGGCCCCGGCGCCCTCTTCGCGGCGTTTGAGGGGGCCCGATTTGATGGGCACCGTTTCATCGGCGAGGCGGTCGGGCGCGGCGCATGCGCAGTGCTCGCCTTGCCCGGACGCGCCGTGGAGGCGCCTGAAGGAGTGACTGTGGTTCGCGTGCCCGACACCCGCCGCGCGCTGGGCGCCATTGCTCGGGAGTTCTACGACGACCCATCGGGGCGGATGGCGGTAACAGGAGTGACCGGTACCAAGGGCAAGACCACTACTACATATATGGTCGCCCATATCCTGGAGTCGGTGGGGATGCCGGCAGGACTCATCGGCACAATTGGATACAGAACAGGCCGGTCGATTCGCCCTGCTCCCAACACCACGCCCGAGGCCGCCGATTTGCAGGAGATCTTCTACGAGATGCGCCAGAGCGGGCTGGATCAGGCTGTGATGGAGGTATCGTCGCACGCCATCGCGCTTGGGCGTACTGCTCTGATCGACTTCGACGTGGCGGTTTTCACCAACATCGGCCACGACCATCTCGACTTTCACCGGACTATCGACCAGTATGCTGAAGCCAAAGCCGACCTCTTTCGCGGGCTGGGTCGGTTCGGTCCACGGCTCGGCAAGCCGTGGCCTAAGTCGGCGGTTATCAACACCGATGATCTATACTCAATGAAGATGATCAAGGCATCCCGGGCCGCCGGAGCTCATGTAGTGGCATTCTCGGCCAAGCCCGGGCCGTGGCGAGACGGCTGTGATGATCTGGCGACAGCCGATGATGTCCATATGGGGCGGAGCAGCACATCTTTTATCCTGCAACATGCCGCGTCAGGCGTGCGCATCCCAGTCAGGACACGCCTTGCGGGGGCCTTCAACGTCTATAACGCCCTCGCTGCTGTGGCCGCCTCGTATGAGTTGGGAGTGTCTGTGGAGCAGTCGGCGGCTGCGCTGGCCAGTTTTTCGGGAGTCCCGGGCAGGTTCCAATCGGTCGACCGGGGCCAGGAGTTCGCGGTCATAGTCGACTATGCCCATTCTCCCGACTCTCTGGCGAATGTTCTGGCCACTGCACGGGAGATCACTCGCGGCCACGTGATCTGCGTATTTGGTTGCGGCGGCGATCGTGACCGCACGAAGCGCCCACTCATGGGCCGGATTGCGGCTGAGATGGCAGACTACTCCATTGTCACCTCCGACAACCCACGCAGTGAAGACCCGGCTTCTATCGCGCGGGAGGTTTCGGCGGGGATGGGGGCGAACAATGGTCGATGGGCAGTGATCCTGGACCGAGCCGAGGCTATCCGCGAGGCGATCGGGCGTGCGCGCCCGGGCGACCTGGTGCTGATAGCAGGCAAGGGCCATGAGACGTATCAGGTTTTCGCCGATCGCACCATCGATTTCGATGACGTTCAAGTGGCGGAGGCTGCTTTGAGGGAGTTGGTCCCAGGTGCTTGACTACACACTCGCAAAGGTAGCGCGCGCAGTCCAAGGCGAGCTGGCAGCAGGTTCGGCTTGCGCGCGAGTACTGTCGGCCGCCATTGACAGCAGGGCTCTAGGCTCCGGCGCGCTCTTCTTTGCACTGCCCGGCGAGCGCGTCGACGGCCACGGGTTCGTGGCTCAAGCTGCGGCGGCCGGAGCAAGCGGGGCTGTAGTATCGACAGCGTATCCTCTCGACTTCTACGGCGGCTTGCCGGAGGAGTTCGGACTCATCAGGGTGGATGACCCCGCGCGGGCCCTGGCTCGTCTGGCCGGCTGGCACAGACGTCTCATGAAGGCCAGCATAGTGGGGGTAACCGGCAGTGCCGGCAAGACCACGACTAAGGACATGATTGCTGCAGTCCTGCGAGAGGGCTTCTCGGTGCTCGCAACAGAGGGGAACATGAACAACGAGATCGGGCTGCCGCTGACGCTGCTCCGGCTTGAGCCCGACCACGATGTGGCGGTGCTGGAGATGGCGATGCGCGCCCCGGGCGAGATCGCCGCCCTTGCGGAAACGGCGCGACCGGACGTAGGCGTCATCACCAACGTGGGTTTTGCCCACATAGGTCTGCTAGGCTCGCAAAGTAGCATCGCTGACGCCAAAGCCGAGCTGATTAGCGCGTTGCCGGCTCATGGATTCGCCGTGCTCAACGGGGAGGACCCGCGCGTTCGGGCGATGGAGCGATTTGCCCCCGGGCGTTCGCTGCTCTACGGGCTATCCCCCGAGTGCCTGATCCGAGCGGTGGACGTGGCTCTGTCGGAAGACGACACATCCTTCGCGGTGACCTTGGACGGGCAGGCTCTGCCTGACGTAAGGTTCACCGTGTCTGTGCCCGGGCGCCACAACGTGATGAATGCCCTGGCGGCGCTGGCGGTAGGCTGGCGCCTGGGAATTGAGCCCGGGGCCATGGCTCGCGGGCTCGCCTCATTCCGGCCGTCCGCCATGAGGATGCACTTTATGCAGGCGCCGGGCGGCTTCACAGTCATAGATGACACCTACAACGCCAATCCGGCATCTGTGCGGTGCGCCATCGACGCAGCCTTGCAGCACGCAGGGCAGCGCCGCGTCATAGCGGTCCTCGGAGACATGCTGGAGCTGGGCGATGCCGGGGTGGCAGACCACGCGGAGCTGGGTGAGTACGCCGTCTCCGAAGGGGTGTCGGGGTTGGTCACTGTGGGGTCGCTGGCTGCGCTGGCCGCGCGAAGCGCGGTTCAAGCCGGCCTGGATCCGCGCCGGTGCCGTGAGTGCGATGACAACGCCTCCGCAGCGCGCGCAGCGACTGACATGGCGAACGAGGGCGATGTGATACTGGTAAAAGGATCGAGGGGAATGCGCATGGAGCAGATAGTGTCGGCTCTTGCTAAGGCCCCGGATAGTAGCGGTGATAGGTAATGTCTGCAGTTCTCATACGTTCGTTAGTAGCAACTGCCGTTGCGCTTATGGCGGCAGTAGTCACAGCGCCGCCCATCATACGTTCGCTTGCCCGTCTCAAGGTTGGGCAGATCGTCAGAAGCGACGGCCCTGCGTCGCACATGGCCAAAACGGGCACGCCCACCATGGGCGGGGTCATCATGCTCATCGGTACGCTGGCCGGAAGCCTGGCCGCAGCGGGATCGCACGTGCGCGACCTGGGCTGGGCTCTGTTCGTCAGCACCGGATGCGGTCTCATCGGGATGCTCGACGACTACATCTCGATCGTCGCCCATCGTTCGCTCGGACTCAGGGCGCGGCAGAAACTGCTGCTCCAGTTGGCGCTGGGTCTGGTGCTCGGGGCCTACGGCTACATTACGCCGGGGCTGGGATCGGCGATAGCCATCCCGTTCACGAGAGGCGCTCAACTGGATCTTGGAGTATGGTACATACCCTTCGCGGCGCTGGTGCTGGTGTCGACGACCAATGCGGTGAACCTCACCGACGGTCTGGACGGCCTGGCAGGCGGCACAGTAGCTATTGCGTCCTTTGCCTACGTGGCCATCGCGTCCCGGCTGGGCCTGCCTTCAGTGGGCGTGTTCGCGGGCGCCTTGGGCGGGGCTTGCCTGGGCTTCGTGTGGTGGAACGCTCATCCGGCGGCAGTGATCATGGGCGATACCGGGTCGCTGGCGCTGGGCGCGGCATTGGCGTCCATGGCGGTGATGACCAAGACGGAGTTGCTCTTGATCGTGATCGGCGGCGTGTTTGTCGCCGAGACCCTCTCAGTGGCTATCCAGGTGATCTCATTCAAGCTCACGCGCAGGCGGGTCTTCCGGATGGCGCCGCTTCATCACCATTTCGAGCTCGTGGGCGTGGCAGAGCCCAAGATCGTGGTGAGGTTCTGGATTGTGGCGGCGTTCTTCGCCGCCCTGGGATGCGCCGGGCTCTAGGCAGTGAAAGGAGGTGCGCCGGGGCGCCGGCGCGTGCAGTATGAGCGAGCACAAGGGCCTTCCTGACCTCATGATCTTCATCATCACACTCGCGCTGCTCAGCCTGGGCATAGTGATGGTGTTCAGCGCGAGTTCAGTGACAGCCTACCACGAACAGGGCGACGCTTACTACTACCTGAAGCGCCAGTCGCTCTGGGCCGTGATCGGCCTTGTGGCTCTGGTGATCTGCATGAACATTGATTACCGCCTGTGGGCAAAACTTGCCGGTCCGTTGATTGTGGTATCCATAATCGCCCTCACGGTAGTGCTTGTGCCGGGTGTTGGGATCACTATCTCGGGTTCCCGGCGCTGGCTCGGCGTGGGCCCAGTGCGCGTGCAGCCATCCGAATTCGCCAAACTGTCGGTGGTCATCTTCCTTGCGGCATACCTGTCGGCATCGCCTGACCGGGTTAAGAGCGTTGTGCGCGGGATATTCGTTCCCCTGATTCTCGTGGGCATATGCGTGCTTCTAGTCCTCCGCGAGCCCGATCTGGGCACCTCCATAGGCATGGCCGCAGTGGCGTGGCTGATGCTCCTGACAGCAGGCGGAAGTCCAGGCTGGCTCGGAGGCCTGGCGGCCATGACCGCCCCTGTGATCTACCTGTATGCCAGGCATGATCCGGTGCGCATGAGACGTCTCACCTCGTTTTTGGATCCGTGGGCCGACCCGCTGGACTCGGGTTTTCACATCATCCAGTCCCTATTGGCTCTGGGTTCGGGCGGGCTTGTCGGCACGGGACTTGGGCTGTCAAGGCAGAAGTTCTACTACCTGCCGGAACAGCACACGGACTTCATATTCGCGATAATCGGCGAGGAGCTAGGTTTTCTTGGCGCGGCCACAGTGGTCTTTCTGTACGCGCTCCTTGCGTGGCGGGGGTTTCGAGCCTCGCTGAACGCCCCGGACTCCTTTGGATCGCTCTTGGCCGCCGGCATCACCATAATGGTGGCTGTGCAGGCGGCGATGAACATAGCAGTAGTTACGGGCTCGATGCCCATAACCGGCATCACGCTGCCTTTGATAAGCTCAGGAGGCTCCTCTCTGGTGCCTATGCTTGCGGGCGTAGGCATACTGCTCAACATAACGCGCCACGCAGGGCAAAGATAGGTGGGAGTTGTATCAGTTGAAGGACGATGAAGCCGGCGGCGGAGCCGGCAGACGCAAGAGATTCTTGTTCGCCGGAGGCGGCACCGGTGGACACATATACCCCGCCCTCGCCATCGCCCGTGAGCTCTTAGCCCGTTTCCCCGGATCCGAGACGCTGTTCGTCGGAGGCATGAGGGGCCTGGAGAGCGAACTCATCCCCAGAGAGGGCTTCGCGTTCAGGGCCATCTGTGTGTCGGGTTTTCGGCGCAGGCTGTCATTGGATACACTGGCCACTGCAGCCAGAGCAGGATGGGGTGTGGCGCAGTCGTTGTCAATCGTGGCGCGATTTCGTCCGGACGCGGCCATAGGCACCGGGGGCTATGCGTCGGGGCCGGCCATGCTGGCCGCGTCGTGGCTCGGCGTGCCGGTGCTCATACATGAGCAGAACGTGGTGCCTGGCGCCACTAACAGGATGTTGTCGGGGCGGGCAGCTATCGTCGCCATCAGCTGGGAGGAGTCGCGCAGGTATCTCAAGCGCCCGGATAGCGCCGTGCTCACCGGCAACCCAGTGCGCCCGGAGGTGATCACCGCTACACGCGAGGAGGGGCTGGCGGCGTTCGGCCTTGACGGATCACGGCCGACCGTGTTGGCGTTTGGAGGGAGTCAGGGCTCAGCCAGCATCAACCGTGCGTTTATCGGCGCTCTGCCGACGCTTGTGGCCCGGGGCAATGCCCAGTTCGTACTGGCGACGGGCAAGGACAAGTTCAGTCAGTCGGTCGCCCTTGCCCGAGATGTCGGAGTGCCTGTAGCCATTTCCTCAGACGGAATAGCCAGGTCGGAGCGGGGAGATATTATCATCATGCCATACATTTACAATATGCCGCAGGCCCTGGCCTGCACTGACCTGGCACTTACCAGATCTGGGGCCATTACCCTTGCGGAACTAGCTGTTCGCGGAGTGCCTGCATTGCTGGCGCCGCATCCGAATGTTCCCGATAATGTGCAGGAGAAGAATGCGCGGGCGATGGAGCGGCGGGGCGCGGCGCGAGTGATAGTCGACAGAGACCTGGAACCGGCTGCGCTGGTCAGCGCGGTCGGATCGCTCATAGCGGATCCCGGCGCTTTGCGTGCGATGGCCGACGCTTCGCGCTCGGCAGGCATGCCCGATGCGGGAGGACGGGCGGCGGACTGCGTGGAGCGGATCATGAGGGCAGGAGGCCGGAGACGCAGGACATGCTCCCGAATGGGCCTTTTGGCATAGAATAGCATCGTCGGGGCGCCCGGGCGACAAAAGAGGTGCAATCCATGGAAGCAAACGAACGCATACACTTCATCGGAATCGGCGGAAGCGGAATGAGCCCCCTCGCGCACATCATGTCCGGTATGGGCTGGCGCGTGTCGGGTTCTGACATACGCTACTCTCCCCATCTAGCAGATCTTGCAGCCAGAGGAGCCCAGGTCTATCAGGGTCATGACCCTTCCGTGGTTCAGGGCGCCGCCAGGGTTGTGGTGTCGGCGGCCGTGCCCCAGGGCGACCCAGAGCTTGCTGCCGCCCGCCGGCTCGGAATACCCGTGACTACCCGAGCCGAGCTTTTGGGCGAGATCATGAGGCCCCGGCGCGGGATAGCGGTGACCGGTACTCATGGCAAGACCACCACCAGTGCCATGATAGCGCTAGTCATGGAGGAGGCGGGACTCGATCCTACGGTGGCAGTGGGCGCAGGGCTGCCGTGGATTGCCACCGGCGGCAAGGCCGGCCGCGGCGAGTTCATGGTGGTAGAAGCAGACGAAGCCTACCGGTCCTTCCTGACACTGGATCCGGAGGTCGCCGTGGTCACCAACATCGACGACGACCACAGGGACCATTACGGCTCGTTCGAGGCCATAGTTGACGCATTCACACAGTTCTTGGAGAGGATAAAGCCTCTGGGCTTTGCCGTGCTGTGCGCCGATGACCCTAACGTGGCCCGTGCAGCATCGCGGCTCCAGCGGAGGGTGGTTCGGTACGCAGTGGCGGCCGAGGCCGATTATGTCGTGTCGGAACCGCGTTCGCTCGGATTCGGATCGCGCTTCGTGGCGTTGCATCGCGGAAGGCCCATGGGACAGGTTGAGCTTTCAGTGCCCGGGATGCATAACATGAGTAACGCCATAGCCGCGATCGCTCTGTGCGATCAGCTCGGCATCGACTTTGACGTGGTGCGGACGGGGTTGGCCCGCTTCTCGGGGGCCGACCGCAGATGCCAGGTGTTGGCACGTACGCCCGATGTGACGCTGGTAGACGACTACGCGCATCATCCTGCAGAGATACGCGCCACCTTGGCTGCGCTGCGGAAGGCGGCATGCGGGAGGTTGGTGGCTGTGTTCCAGCCCCAACGATTCTCCAGGACCAGGCTACTACATGATGAATTCGTCCGCTCGTTCAGCCTCGCAGATGTGATTGCAGTTACCGAGATTTACTACGAGGGCACCGGAGAATCGCCTATCCCCGGGGTCACCGGACGACATCTAGCCGAGAGCATTGAGGCGTATGAGGGCAGGCCAGTTGTGTATCTGCCCGACCGGGACGCTCTCGAGGGTTTCCTGAGAAGCGCTGTGATCCCCGGAGATACCATCGTCACGATGGGCGCGGGCGACATATACAGGACATCGCGACGTTTCGCCGAAGAGCTACTGCGCTCGGGAGCGCAACCCGGGCCATCGGAAGACGGGCGGTGGTAACTCGATGACGAGCATGGTCACGGGCGAGCAAGCCAGACGACTTGAGATGGTGTACGGCGGAAAAGTCATGCTGAACGAGCCGATGAAGAGATACACGTCGTTTCACATCGGCGGTCCGGCTGACGCACTGGTTGAACCGCACGACGTGGAAGCCCTGCAGAGGGTGTTGCAGTGGGCCTGGAACGAGGGGCTGCCCGTTTTCGTGCTCGGCAACGGAACCAACTTGCTCGTGGCGGACGAGGGAATCCGGGGAGTCGTGGTGAGGGTGGGCCCCGGCCTTGACGACATTTCGTTCGAGGGCGCATATGTACGGGCGGGCGCCGGGGTGAACTTGCCCGTGCTGGCCAGGGAGTGTGCCGAGCGGGGGCTCGCAGGCCTTGAGTGGGCCGTGGGAATCCCCGGCTCGCTGGGCGGCGCCCTCACGATGAACGCAGGCGCGTACAGTCACACAGTCGGCGACGTGACCCGCGAGGTCAGGATGATCGGCCTAGATGGCACGTTCTCAGTCAAGACAGGCGAAGAGATGCAGTTTACGCAGAGGTCCAGCCGGCTTTCGCACGGCGACGTCATAGCATACCAGGCGCTCCTGGCCTTGCGCCACGCAGACCCTGACGAGATACGTGCCCGCACAGCAGGGTACATGAAAGACAGGAAGATCAAGCAACCTCTCCACATGCCCAGCGCGGGATGTGTATTCCAGAACCCATCAGGGCGGGGGGCCGGCAGGTACATAGATGCGGCCGGGCTCAAAGGGCTCCGAGTGGGCGGAGCCGAAGTATCGCAGGTCCATGCCAATTTCATCGTCAACATAGGCGGCGCCAGTGCTCGCGATGTGCTTATCCTGATGGGCGTGATCAGGCGCACCGTGTACGAAAAGTTCGGGGTGGACTTAGTGCCCGAGGTACGTGTAGTAGGCGGCTAGGCTAGGTGTTGGCCTCGCTTAATAAGGCTTTGAGGTGGAATCCATGGAGTGGCTGAGGATAGAAGGAGGCCGTGAGCTTCGAGGAAGGGTGTCGGTGCCCGGCGCCAAGAACTCATGCCTTAAGTTGATGGCCCTGTGCATAATGGCATCCTCTGAATGCACCATCACCAACGTGCCCTCCATCACTGATGTCGACACCATGTGCGACCTGCTCCGGGCGGTGGGAGCCGGTATTGTGCGCCAGCGCGCTTCGGTTCTGTCTGTCGACCCGAGGCCGATTGCATGTACCCGTCTGCCGGAGCAGCTGGTCAGGTGCATGCGCGCCTCGGTACAGGTGTTAGGGCCGTTGCTTGCCAGATTCGGCGAGGTTCAGATGCCATATCCCGGCGGATGCCCCATAGGATCACGTCCGATAGATCTGCACCTTAAGGGGCTTGCCGCCATGGGCGCTCAGTTTTCGGAGGAGCACGGGCTGATCAGCGGGCGTGCCAATCGCCTAGTGGGTACGGAGATACATCTGGATTTTCCCAGTGTAGGCGCTACCGAGAACCTGATGGCTGCGGCGTGCCTGGCAACTGGAACCACCGTGATACGCAACGCTGCCCGCGAGCCTGAGATCGTGGACCAGCAGAACTTCCTTACGCGACTCGGAGGGCAGATCCGAGGCGCCGGCACCGACACCATCAGGATCACTGGTGTGCCTGAGCTGGGAAGCACTACTTATCCGGTGATGCCCGACAGGATACAGGCGGGAACCTACATGATCGCCGCCGCAGCTACCCGCGGCGACATCACAGTCACCGACGTAGTGCCGGAGCACCTGGAGGCGGTCGGGTCTAAGCTGGCCGAGTCCGGAGCGGCCGTTATTGCCTCGGAAGATTCCGTAAGGGTGGTCATGGGCGACAGGCCGGCGCCCATATCAGTCAAGAGCATGCCATACCCGGGGTTCCCCACCGATCTGCAGGCGCCCATGGCCGCCCTGCTCACGGTGGGTCGGGGCACAAGCGTGGTCACCGAGAACATCTTCAACAACAGGTTCCGCTACGTCGACGAACTGAGCCGCATGGGCGCCCAGATATCAGTGGACGGCAGGACCGCCATAATCCGCGGGGTGAGTGAACTGACGGGCGCGCGGGTCGCTGCTCCGGATTTGCGCGCAGGGGCCGCTCTTGTAGTCGCGGGCCTTGCGGCCCGCGGCGAGACCATCATCGACGGCGTAGAGCACATCACACGAGGTTATGACGGCCTTTCCGAGCGATTGGCGTCCTGCGGAGCCCACATCAGCCATACTGTGGATGCTCCGGAGGCAGCATCCTTCGATTCGTGAAATCCCCTTCTGCCGTGGTATAATGGGGTCAGGCTGGTCGCGCCGGGTGGAGGTGCAAGCTGTGCCTGACTATTCCCACATGTCTCAGTCGCCGGAGCGGCAGCGGGGGATACCATTTCCCGCCATTGCGCTGCTCTTTGTCGTTCTGTGCGTCGTCGCCTTCCTGCACTCTCCGTACTTTGAGATCAGGCAAGTGCGCGTCAGCGGCGCTGACTACCTGCTAGAGCACGAGATCCTGTTGATTGCGGATATCCCTGAGAAGTCCAACGTGTTTCTTGTCCCCACGAAAGAGATAGAGAGAAGACTCGTCGCTACGCCGCGGATACGTGAAGCGCGCGTAGATAGGATCATCCCCGACACGCTCCGGATCCATCTGGAGGAGCGCGCTACCGTGACTTACCTTCCGTACGGAGGCTACTTCATCGACATCGATGAGCACGGCTGCGCGGTCGCTGTGTCGGAGGCGATCACCGACCCCGACGTGCCTCTGCTGCTCGGGGTAATCCCTACGTACGTGGCCGTGGGCGAGCGCGTTAAGCCCGAGCGGTCGGTCGCCATCGGGGCCGCGATCGGGGCAGCACTTGTACGGCAGAAGATACCCAACCTGTCGGAAGTGGACGTGACCTCGCTAGAAGACGTAGTTATCCGGACTTCAGATGGAATCCGCGTGCTAGTGGGTTGCCTCGATGGCATCGAGGAGCGAGTAAGGCTTCTCGATTCGATCCTGGCCTCAGTGAGAGAACAGGGCACGCCGGTGGATTATGTCGACGTCCGAGTGGAGGCCAAGCCCGTGATACGGGTGAAACGATAAACCGCCGGACGCAAGAGGGAAACGAGCGGAGTTCTAGAATCATGCAACGATATGGCGACCCGGTTCGGTGTGGGCGGAGGGAGCTAGTTTGGGCAAGAGAGACATCGTAGTTGGGCTCGACATCGGATCGAGCAAAGTATGTGCGGTCATATGCGAAAAACGCGATGATTCATCCCTGGATGTGGTGGGCATGGGAGTCAGCCCATCCGCGGGCCTCAGGCGCGGGGTGATTGTGGATATCGACTCTGCGGCGGCGGCCATATCCGATGCTGCCGCGCGGGCCGAGAACATGTCAGGTTGTGCTCTGGTTTCAGCGGTGGCCAGCGTGTCGGGGGCGCATGCAGTGACAACATACAGCAAGGGGATGGTCGCTGTTAGCAGGCCCGATAGGGAGATAGGCCAGGACGACGTGGAAAGGGTGCTCGATGCTTCAAGAGTGGTGGCAATTCCGCCCGACCGCGAAGTGATCCATGTGCTTCCACGAGAGTTCGTGATAGACGGGTGCCGAGGCATCCGTCGCCCGGTGGGAATGTCGGGTATCAGGCTTGAGGTGGAGACGTGCATAATCACCGGTTCGGCCACGTCGATTCAGAACGTGCGGCGCGCGGCGGCGCGCGTGGGCCTGGAAATAGATCAATTGGTGCTGCAACCCATCGCAGCGGCCGAAGCTGTGCTAACTGAGTCGGAGAAGGATCTGGGCGTGCTGATGATCGATATCGGCGGCGCCACCACCGACATCGCGTGCTACCTCGACGGCACACTGCAGCACACTGCGGTGATACCCGTGGGCGGAAGCCACATCACAAACGATGTCGCGTTGGTGCTGCGTCTGCCTGTGGGTTACGCTGAGGAACTCAAGATCAAGTACGGCGCGGCCCGTGCGGATATGGTGAACCCGGACGAGATGTGCGGAAAGGACAACGGAATATCACGGCACAAACTATGCCAGATAATCGAAGCACGAGTGTATGAGATAATGGAAATGGTCAAGGCTGAGGCGGATGCGCGCGGCCTTGCCGGGCAACTCCCGGCCGGAATCGTGGTGACCGGCGGCGCCGCTTTGATGCGCGGCACGGCCGAGGCGGCACAGGATGTGCTCAAACTGCCGTCACGCCTGGGCGTTCCCACGGGGGTATCGGGCATGGCCGATGTTGTGGCGAGCCCGGCATATGCCACGGCGCTGGGCCTGGTGAAGTATGCGTGGGGCAGTTCAGGCGCGGCGTCCGGGTCAGCCGGCAGGCGCCGATCCAGCGGCTTTGCCGCGAACGTTCGTGAGTGGTTTCGGGAGATTTTCTCCTCGTGAGAGCTGCAAGGGGGATGCGAGGTGTTTGAACTAGAGATCGAGATCGATCACTTGGCCAGCATCAAGGTAGTAGGTGTAGGCGGTGGCGGCAGCAACGCCATCAACAGGATGATCAGTGCGGGGCTTCGGGGCGTCGAGTTTATCGCTCTGAACACGGATGCCCAGGCTTTGCGCATGGCTGATGCTCCAAACAAGATACAGATCGGCGAGAAGCTCACTAAGGGGCTTGGCGCCGGCGCGAATCCCGAGATCGGCAAGAAGGCCGCCGAGGAAAGCCGCGAGCAGCTGGGGCAGTCGCTCAGCGGCGCCGACATGGTCTTCATTACCTGCGGCATGGGTGGAGGCACCGGTACCGGCGCCGCGCCCATCATAGCGGAGATCGCCAAAGAGCAGGGGGCTCTCACAGTGGGCGTGGTGACCAAGCCGTTCGCCTTCGAGGGCAGACGCCGGATGGCCCAGGCCGACCAGGGAATTGCCGCGCTCAAAGACAAAGTTGACACGCTAATCGTTATTCCCAACGACCGTCTGCTGCAGGTAGTGGAGCGCAACACTTCGATCCTGGAAGCGTTCCGAGTGGCAGACGACGTGCTGCGCCAGGGCGTTCAGGGCATTTCCGACCTGATCATAGTGCCCGGCCTGATCAACTTGGACTTCGCTGATGTCAGGACGATCATGACAGACGCGGGCTCCGCTCTCATGGGCATCGGCATAGCGTCGGGCGAAAACCGTGCGTCCGAGGCGGCCCGCACCGCTATATCCAGCCCGCTGTTGGAGGCCTCGATAGAAGGCGCCAAGGGCGTTCTGATGAACATCACAGGCTCATCCAACCTGGGGCTGTTCGAAGTGAACGAGGCGGCCGAGATAGTGTCGAGCTCCGCCGATCCCGATGCGCTCGTGATCTTCGGCGCCGTTATCGATGAATCCATGGGCGAAGATCTAAAAGTCACCGTAATTGCCACGGGATTCGAGACGGCTGTCCGCTCCCAGGCAGTGCCCGCGGGTTCCAGGCTTCCTCACGCCGACAGGGTTCAGATCAAGCCGCTGGCCGGCGGCGATGATCTTGATATCCCGCCTTTCCTCCGGCGCGCCAGGTAGAAACGCTTCGAATACATAGCCTCCACATAGCAACAACATATAGCGGCGCATCCATTCTTAAGCAGGCAGGGTGCGCCGCTTCTTCATCTCGGAATCCATCGCGCCGTTCGTCGCCCTAACCCGACACCTTTCGGAGTGAGGGGGTGCTACACTGAATACAATTGCGTAGTGGGGGGGGTGCCGCAGGTGATCCGCTTGTATGTCGACTCCCTGCTACTCCTGGCCGGCAGCACGTTCATCCTCGACCTGGTCACCTTGTGGGCTGTAAGGCAGATAGGCGGCGCGGGCGCGCCCAAAGCTAGATCCGGGCCCAGGCTGGCGGCTGGGGCCGGCTTGTCGACGGCAGTGTTCGTGGCCATGGCGAGCTTGGCACAGGCGGGGCTAGTCAGCCTGACGTCAGGCGTCTCGATTCTGGCCGCGGCGGCTGGAGCCGGCGCTTCGCTGATCCTGGCTTTCCCCGGGATGTCGGTGCGAGGCGCGGTTACGGCGTTTGTCTACCGCTCTCTCCTGACCGCGCTGGCCGGAGGCGCGGCGACTGCCGCATACTCCTTTACCGCGGGGAATCCGGCGGCCTCGTTCATCGCGGCCATCGCAACGGTGGGAGTGGTGGCCGAGGCCGGCTGGGGAGCAGTCCATCGCGGCATTCGCGACGGGCTGTTCGTGGTTCCCGTCGACATCGATTTCGGCGCCGACCGTGTTTCGGTTCAGGCACTGATCGACACAGGCAATCGCCTGCGCGACCCGGCTTCCGGCAATCCCGTGATAATAGTGGAGTACGGCGCGATCGAGTCCGCACTGCCCTGGCAGGTCAGGGCAGCTTTAGCCAAGTCCGATGACGACTTCATGGCTCGGGCGCGGGCTGTCGCCGGTTCGACCTGGTCGTCGCGGTTCAGAGCCGTTCCGTACTCCTCCGTAGGCAGGGAGAAGGGGATGATGGTAGGCTTCAGGCCCGACCGAGTACGCGTGGCGGACGGCAGGAGAATGGTCACTACTTCGCGCGCTGTAGTATGCGTTCATACATCCGCACTATGCCCGGGAGGCAACTACCGGGCGCTGGTCAACCCGGATATCCTGACGGTCGCGTGAGTCCACATGGGAGGCTTGCTCAGATGGAGATGATTGAGAGAGCCCTCTGGATAGTACGATTGCTGCTCATCAAGCTCCTCGGCAGACTGGCTACGGCCGACGACTCAGTCTGTTACGTGGGGAGCCACGAGACGCTTCCGGCTCCGCTTACCCCGGACGAGGAGGCGTGCCTGATCGGCCGACTTATGGGTGGGGAGGAGGATGTCAGGGCAGAACTGGTGGAGCGCAATCTGAGGTTGGTCGTGTACATCGCCCGCAAGTTTGAAAGCACCGGAGTGGGCGTGGAGGACCTGGTGTCCATCGGTACCATAGGCCTAATAAAGGCCGTCAATACATTCGATCCGAGCAAGCGGATAAAGCTGGCCACTTATGCGTCCAGGTGTATTGAAAACGAGATACTGATGCACCTGCGCAAGACCAACAGAATCCGAAGCGAGGTATCATTCGACGAACCGCTCAACGTTGATTGGGACGGCAATGAACTTCTCCTTTCGGACGTGTACGGGACTGACGACGACCTGATATACCAGGCCATCGAGGAGGAAGTAGATCGTGCCCTGCTCAGCGAGGCTTTAGCCGCCTTGACCGGCAGGGAGAAGCGCATCATGGAGCTGAGATTCGGCTTCACAGGCGGGTCCGAAAAGACTCAGAAGGAGGTAGCCGACCTGCTCGGGATATCGCAATCATACATATCCAGGCTGGAGAAGAGGATCCTGATCAAGCTGAGGCACCAGATAGTCAGGGCTGAGTGAGACGATCACTGCAGCAGTCGGCGGCACGTGCCCAAGTCGCGCCCGGTCGGGGGAAGATCCACCCGGCCGGGCGCTCCACTATCTTGACAGCCAATGTGTTTGCACTCAATTCGAATAAGTGCAACAGAATAAACGTCGAGCATCGGAGCAATACTCTTACTGGAATCCCGGCGACGCGAAGTCAAGATTGTGGGGTTGTTCCGAAATGGCGCTGAACAAAGTTGAGATCTGCGGCGTCAATACCTCGAAGCTTCCGGTGCTCTCGAGCACGAAGATAAGGGAGCTTCTGGAGGCAGTGCGCGACGGCGATGAGGAAGCGCGTGACAGGTTGATATACAGCAACCTCCGGCTGGTGTTGTCGGTCATTCAGCGCTTCACCAACAGAGGCGAATACGTTGATGACTTATTCCAGGTGGGCTGTATCGGCCTGATCAAGGCCATCGACAACTTCGACCTGGGGCAGAACGTCAAGTTCTCCACATACGCAGTACCCATGATAATCGGCGAAATCAGAAGGTACCTGAGGGACAATAACCCGATCAGAGTGTCGCGATCCCTGCGCGACATCGCCTATCGGGCTCTGCAGGTCCGTGACAGGCTCGTCGCTGATACCTCTCGAGAGCCAACGGTGACCGAGATCGCCGCCGCCTTGGGCCTCCCGCGCGAGGAGATAGTGTACGCCCTGGACGCCATACAGGAACCGATATCCCTCTTCGAGCCGATATACCACGACGCGGGCGATCCCATCTACGTAATGGACCAGGTGTCGGATGACAAGAACCTGGACGTCAACTGGCTTGAGGGCATTTCCATCAAGGAGGCCATGCTGAGGTTGCCGGCGCGCGAGCGCCTGATACTCCGACTCCGATTCTTTGAGGGTAGGACTCAGATGGAGGTGGCCGACGAGATCGGGATTTCGCAGGCACAAGTATCTAGACTTGAGAAGGCCGCTCTGAAACAGATGAGGGCCTCGATGTAAAGGAGGGTTACGCCATCAAACACGAACTCGCTGTCAGGGTAATCACGTGCGCCGCAATACTCGCTCTGTCATTCGTATGCTTCATGGCCGCGACTGCTCGCCCTTCCGGAGCTAGGGCGCCTGAAGAGGCGACGCCCGCCTACAACTCGGGGAACCTCATCAGGCTGCACGTCGTTGCGCCCGGCGACGATCCCCAGAGCCAGCGCCTGAAATTCGCCGTGCGCGACAGTGTGCTTGAGGAGACCGGCAGGCTCCTGCAATCGGCGGACGATGCGAATCAGGCAACCCGGATCCTTCGAGCAAACCTATGGCAGATAGAAGCGGCGGCCGAGGAAGCGGTGGCCAGGAGCGGCACTTCACATCGAGTGCAAGCCGCTCTGGGCACATTTTCTTTTCCGGGCGTCTCGTACGGAAACGCCTTGCTGCCGGCCGGAGACTACCTTGCTCTGAAAGTGGCGATTGGGCCCGCGTTGGGCGCCAACTGGTGGTGTGTGCTGTTCCCACCCCTGTGTCCGGTGGACCTGGAGAGGACACGCATCCTGGAGGTCGCTGCGACCGCGGGCGATTCCTCTGCCCCAGGTTGGCAGAGCAATGCCGGCGGGCGGCTTCTCACACTTGAACTGGCGATGCATGCCGGACCTCTGGCCGGGGCCGTCGCCCGCAGAGAGGCCACGTTCTACCAGATCGCCACCGGTTCTCCGCGTCTGACTCTGGCCCAACTCACCTGGGAAATTCCTGCCTGGGCCTGCCGTCTTCTGAAGTGGCCCCAGCTTCAGCAGGCACGCAGCCGGTAGAACCGCCTCCTGCCGAAGCCTCAGCGCTTCGATTGCACTCATCTGTTGCCTCCTGCATACAATGTGAAGGTTCATCATCTCCTGCAGGAGGTGCCTCAATGATTCTCCGAGCTTCCGAACTCCGTGTCAAAGAAGTCGTCAGCGTCAACGACGGCAAGCGGCTTGGCTACATATTCGACCTCGAGATCGACATGGATACGGGCAAGGTCATTAGCTTCGTGATTCCCGGAGGCGGCAGGATCCTGGGTTTTCTGGGGCGCGGAGGTGAACTCGTGATCGACTGGGAGAACATCAAGAAAGTCGGCAAGGACGTGGTTTTGGTAGACGACTCCGAGCTCGCCGGCGCCGGCGGGTACACACCGGGCTAGGCACGGCACGCGCTTGGAAAGTGTCCGTATGCCGCAACCAATGGCTTCACTTGCCTTCGAGGGGGGACAATATCCGAGACGCATAACACAATAGCGCCGATTAGCCTTGAAAGCCGGGGCGCATGATGCTATACTGCGCCTGCTGGAGGAGATGCTTCATGCAATGTTGCTTGCCGGAGAATACAGCATTACTCATCAAAGACTCCACAGGTGAGGTCAAGCGAGTTACGCTGGACTATTTCGATGCCATGCTTAACGACGAACCGGATGGTCCCGCCCTCGGCAGCCTGAAGGCGCTCGGCCGCGACGGCTGGGTGGAGTTGACATCGGTCAGTCGCAGGCGCCTATGGGAAGGCGAGGAGCTGTTGTGCGTCCGCACACGTTCAGGGCAGATCGCGTTGACCGGCGACCACAGGATCGCGGTCAAGCGTGGCATGGAGGATATCGTCGTGCCTGCCAGGGACCTTGGCACAGGAGACGCCATGATGGTCTTTGAACAGCCGGCGCTGGGCAAGAGCGCTCGTCCTATCGGGGAAGAGCCGGTATTCAGGCCTTTCGGCGTGCTGTCGGTGATCAGAACCGTTGGCTACGATGGGCGTATGTATCAAGTTGAAACCGCCGACCACACGCTGGTGGCCAACGACTTCCTTACGCACACGGTGTAGTCGAAGTTCGTACGGCTGCTTGCCGTCTGGTCTCTGCGTCATAGTCGCATACCTGACCTTCCGAAATGCGCCAACACCGCCAGGAGCGCCCGGAGGCCCGCCGTGGTATAATGGTGGTCAGGCAATTGTGGCCGTCCGTGCCATGCGTCCAGGAAGAGCGAGAGGCAGAGACAGGGATGTGGACTACTCCGAAGCGAAAACGCCCGAGGCTTGAGGAGCGTACTGCCGCCGAGCGTGCTCAGAAACGTTTTGCAAAGGCTGCGGCCGTGGTTGTGGTCGCAGTGCTTTCATATTCTCTCTTCGCCGCCGTTCGCCCCATGATTACGATGAGGTCATCCGGAACAGCCCATGCGTATTCGGGATGGGTCGAGGTATCGTTTCCAGGCGATGCGGTGATCGTTCGCGACGAGCGAATTGTCGCCACCCCGATCAGCGGCGTAATCCACTTCGTCGTGGAAAACGGTGAACGGGTTGCAGCCGGCGCAGTTGTGGCTGAGGTGCGCGACAGGGCGGCTTCCGAAGCCCCGCAGTCCGGTTCACTTAGGGCTGAGGAGGAGACCGACCGGTTTGTGCAGGAGTGCGCCATGCGCGAGCAGCGCGAGAAGGAGCGGCTTTCGGCGCTGAGAGTTCAGATTGCCATCAAGGAAACCGAGCTTCGGGCGTACATCGATCGCAAGGACGCCAAGAATGCTAACCGACTCCACGCGGAACTCGCCGAACTCCGTCAACGCGAAGATCAAGCAGTTGACGCCCTTGCCCGGATCCAGGAGGAGGCGCGAGCCGCAGCAGCAGCGGTGGCCGAAGCCAAGCGCCGATCCGATATCTCCTCCACTCGCGCGCTTGCCGTGCTGCGGGCCTTCGGCGCATCCCTTGTCAGCACCCACATCGATGGGCTGGAGGGCGTGTATAGCCCGGCCAACCCCGACCTCCTCGGGGTCTCGCCCGCCGACCACACACCTTATCCGCGCGCCTGCTCCGAGGGAGATTCAGTTGCCGCAGGCGCCGCGGTCTTTCGGGAAGTGCAGAACCTCCGCACCAACTTGCTGGTCTTCGCGGATGTGCCTGAAGATGCAGTGCCGGGGGCAGGGAGCAGGGTGCGCGTGCGCTTCCCCAGGCTTGCCCTAGAGGCCGTCCCTGCCACTGTGATAGGCAGCCGACGACGACCGGATATGTCGGCCAATACCTGGTCATTTCACATTGCCCTCGACCGGTACGCTACGACCCTGACGGACCTGCGCTCGGAGAAGGTCACACTGGTGACCGAGCGCGTATCAGGGATCTTGATTCCTCGCTCAGCCCTGGCGCGAAAAGACGATGAGTATGGCGTATGGCTGCTCAGGACCAACCGGTTCATCTGGCGCAGCGTGACCGTGCTCGGCATGAACGAGGAGGAGGCGGCAGTCGAGGGAATACGAGAGGGCGACCGGGTGCTTATCAGGCCGCGGTAGAGGAATCCGCAGCATGGCGGAGAATATCTAGCTCTGTACGAGGTGGGAAGTCTTGCCGTCTATCTTCGATAATCTTCGTTGTGTGCTCGATAACATCGCCGCGTCCGCCGCGCGGGCGGGGCGTGACCCGTCCGAGGTCCGGCTGGTAGCTGTGACCAAGAACGTGGACGCGGCCAGGATATGCAGCCTAGTATCGGCCGGCGTCGGCCATCTTGGCGAGAACCGGGTGCAGGAGGCGGCTCAGAAGATCCCGCAGGTAGCCGGATCGCCTACCTGGCACTTAGTGGGGCACTTGCAGCGCAACAAGGCGCGGCACGCTGTGGAATTGTTCTCGGTGCTCCAGTCTCTCGACAGCCTGGAGCTTGCGGCTGAGCTCGACCGGAGGTGCGCGACCCGTGGGGTCTCCCTCGATGCGCTACTACAGGTGAACATATCCGGGGAGTCCACCAAGTATGGAGTGGCGCCTGATGCGGCAGCCGGCATGCTTCGGGAGATGCCCAGGTTCGAGCATCTGCGGGTTCTCGGCCTGATGACCATGGCCCCGTATTCGGAGGATGCCGAGGATGCCCGGGTCTGGTTTCGGGCTCTACGCCATTTGGCCGGTGAGCTTTCGACTCTCCGCCTGAGCAACGTGGCCATGGACGAGCTGTCCATGGGGATGTCCGGCGACTATCAGGTGGCTGTGGAAGAAGGCTCGACCATCGTGCGGGTGGGAACGGCAATTTTCGGCCCGCGTGTTCGCTGAGCCGCCAGGCGTACTCGACTGGAGGTGAGCTTATGGACCTGGAGTCATTGGCGCGCGAATCGGCGCACAAGACCATTGAATCCAGCTCCCCTGTTTCCATGGGCTTCCTTGAGCCAAAGGAGCAGGAAACCGTAGTCCGAGCCCTGTCCGGCAACGCGGACGTTGTCGTGAAGCGCTACGGGGGATACCGGGGAGCGGTTCGTCGGAAGACTGTGGTGATGCCTGCCTACTACATCGACGAAGCCTACGATCCGCAAGTGTCGTTCTTTGTCGTGCGTAGCGCTGTTGTTACGGCCAACGGGGGCCGTGAATCCGTGGTGGCCTCCCTGCGCGCAATGGGTATCCCCAGCGAGAGCATTGGCGACCTTTTCTGGACCGGCCAAGAATGGCAGGGGGTTATCGACGCGAATGTCTTTCGCAGCGACGACAAGGGTAGCGGTCGAGGTCGCGGCGGCCGCGCTTCAGGCGATCTGGCAGAGCTGGATCCGGCGGAGGTTTCCTATCCTGGCCAGGCCGCCAAGACCATACGGGCCACCGTGGCTTCCATGCGCCTTGATGCAGTGGCCGGGGCGGGCTTCCCTGCGTCACGTACCCGCCTAGCGCAGGAGATTCGGGTTGGTAGGGTTCGCGTCAACGGCGTCACTTGCGATTCGCCGGCAGCGCACGTATCCCAGGGAGATGTGATTGTCTGCCGCGGGCGCGGCAGGCTTGTCGTTGAAGAGGTGGCCGGCGCCACAAAGCGTGGGCGCATCTCTCTAGTTCTTACGCGCTACTCGGTGCAGATACCTGACCGCAGGGAGGAGAGTGGAGATGCTTACGCCACTTGAGGTGCATTCTAAACAGTTCACAGCCAGGTTCGGGCGATATAGCGCCGCCGAGGTGGACGACTTTCTGGACCTAGTGGGCCAGAGCTACGACCAGATCTACCGGGAGAACGCCGAGCTCAAGGAGAGGCTACGTTCGCTTTCCGAAAAGCCGCCGCAACATGATCCGGCCGACATCGGCGAGACGCTTAAGCAAACTCTATTAATGGCGCAGAACGCCGCGGAGGATGCCCGGCGAAGCGCTGAGGAGAAAGCCCGGCTGGTCGTGGAGAATGCTGAGCGTGAGGCTGCTGCCGTTCTTGATCGCGCCCAGGAGAAGGTGCGCAGTCAAGAACAGCGTCTGGAAGATCTCGTGGCCCAGCACGGCACACTCCGGGCCCGCATGAAGGCCATGCTCGAGGCGTATCTGGAGATGCTTGAAGATTCAGCAGTGAGCCTATCTGATATGCAGCTCGGTTCAGCCCGCGACGGCCGGAAGGAGTAAAACCCGCCGTGCCCGGGCAGTCTACACCATGCGAGGTGTAGCGCTTGCACAGGAAACCTCGGGCCAGATCCCATGAACATGCCCGTGTCCGCTCTGGGGCAGGCTTTTCGGGGAACTCTCTTGTGCCCAGGATCGTTGAACTGTCAAGAAGGCTCGAGGAGTCCAGTATCGCCGAGTACGTCGAGTTCATGCGGAACCCCCGTCGCGTCATCTGGTCGAATTTCCTGGGTGGGGCGGCGCGGGGGTTCGGCTTTGCTGTCGGGGCATCGGTACTCGCCGCTATCTTCCTGTATTTGCTGTCCGCTATCATCGCGCTTAATGTTCCGATAATCGGCAAGTTCGTCTCTGAGATTGTGAGGTTCGTCGAGGAACACCGGGGCTGAAGGTATGGGAAGAAGGCGGAGGCGGTGGGATGGATCCCAGAACGCTGGGAATATACAGGAAGAAGCTCCTGAGGGCCAAGGAGCGCGCGGAATCCCGAATCACTCTACTGGAAGAGACATCCGGCTTCGACCGCCCTGAATCCGATTGGGCCGGCGAGTTATCGAGCTACGACAACCATACAGCTGACTCCAGCTCCGCGCTGGAGATGCGCTCTATCAACCTGGGCCTGATAAACCACAGCGAGGACCGGCTTGCGCAGATCGATGCGGCCCTGACCCGGGTGGATCAGGGTGCTTACGGGAAGTGTGTCCAGTGCGGCCGGGATATACCTCCGGAGCGCCTCGACGCCATTCCATGGGCTGCGAGCTGTGCGAGCTGCGGCGTCAGGCAGCCGTCATCCGCGGGCGTGGGAGACGCCAGGCCCATCGAGGAAGAGGTGATACGGCCGCCCTTCGGGGGTGTAGATCCAGCCAGGGCTTACGATGACCCGGGGGTGCACGGCGAAGACATATGGGACGCCCTCGCGTCCTATGGTAATGCCAACAGCCCGCAGGACGACGAAGCCGGCCACTCCGGCGACGTGGATTCCCACTGAGTGCTGGGATGCTGATGGGTGGAGCGTTTACGGGGTCATGCTGGTGTGCTACAATGAATCACGGACTTTGTGCTGACTATGGAGTGGAGGCTTGTGGCGCTGTTTCTGGTGTCGGCCTGGGTTATGCTGCTGGATCAGGTTTCGAAATCCGTCGTTGCGCGGTTGGTTCCGATGTACGACACAGTCGCTTGCTTGGGCGGGCTTCTTCGCATAACTCATGTTCGGAATAGCGGCGCCGCATTTGGCGTCTTCCAGGGCCGGCAACCCCTGCTCATAGCGGCCGCGCTGGCGGCGGCGGGTATTGTGGTCGTGTCTTACCCCAGAGTATCCCCTTCGAACTGGCCGGCCCGGTTCGGTCTTGGCCTGGGGCTTGGAGGCGCGCTGGGCAACCTCATCGATAGGTTGCGCTTCGGGGGGGTTGTTGATTTTCTGGAAGTCGGGCCATGGCCGGTGTTCAATTTGGCCGACACCGCCATTGTTGTGGGGGTCGCGCTGATTCTAGCTGGGATGATGCGCAGCCCAGGGCGGAAGGAGGAGTAATTAGTGCATCCTGTCCTATTCAACTTGTGGAAATACCCTGTCTACTCGTGGGGGCTTTCGCTTGCCGTCGCCTTTGTCGTCGGAACGGTGTATGCCGCTACGACCGGCAAGAAGAGGGGCGTGGATCCCGACAACGTGATTGACCTCGCGCTGTTCGCGTGTATTGCATCGATAATCGGGGCGAGGCTCCTCTACGTCTTGCTCAACATCGGAAGTTACATCAATTACCCTGTCAGCGTGTTCTATATGCGCGACGGGGGTCTTTCCTACTTCGGCGGGCTGGGCGCCGGCATCGGCATCGGCGTGCTATACTGCCGCAAGCAGAAAATCTCCATCGGCAAGATGGCGGACGTTGCCGCCCCTGCCGTAACCATCGGCTACGCCATCGTGCGCATTGGCTGCTTACTCAACGGATGCTGCTACGGCCACCTGAGCGAAGCGCCGTGGGCCCTTGCCGCCGGCCCTGGCGACATGCTGCGCCATCCCACTCAGCTCTATGCGGCGATCTCCAGCGTCATAATATTCTTCCTACTGAAGGCCGCCGAGCCGAAGAAGAGGTTCGAGGGCCAGATACTCTGGCTGTATGTAGGCCTCTACTCTGCGGCCCGGTTCATAGTTGAGTTCTGGCGGGTAGGCACGCGCGACTACTTCGCGCCCTTCACCGCCACTCAGATTGTCTGCGTGCTCCTGGCAGTGTTGGCCTTTGGAGTGATCCGGGTCAAGGCGGCCCGCACGGCAACGCCGATCGAGCCGGGCATGCCGGGCGCCAAGGGGCCTTCGGCGCGGGCGTAGGCCATGGGAGCGAGCGTCTCGAGCCCTGCTAATGCCGATGCAGGCTTGAGGCTGGACGTGTATCTTGCGAAGGAGCAGGTTGCTCCTTCGCGTTCTTTTATCCAGAGACTCATAGAAGACGGAGCGGTTCGGGTGAACGGTAGAGTGGAGACCAAACCCTCTTATCGGGTGCGCGCAAGCGACATCATAGAAGTATCGCTGCCGTCGCCTGAGGACGCCCCGGCACGCGTGCCTCCTGAGGATATCGCGATTTGCGTGCTGTACGAAGATGATGACGTGCTGGTGGTAGACAAGTCCCGCGGAATGACCGTCCATCCTGGGGCGGGTCGAACAACCGGAACGCTGGTCAATGCCCTCCTGGGCAGGCAGATGAGCCTGTCCGGTATCGGCGGCCCGCTCAGGCCGGGCATTGTGCACCGTTTGGACCGCAATACCACGGGTGTAATGATTGTGGCCAAGAACGACCGGGCTCACCTGAAGCTTGCGGCGGACCTGGCCGCTCACCGCGTGGGCCGTCACTACTTGGCGTTAGTGCGCGGCAACATCGTTGAGAGCGAAGCGGTAGTCGACGCTCCTATCGGCCGTCACCCTGTGGACCGCAAACGACAGGCAGTCGTCGCCGGCGGCAGGCGGGCCGTGACGCGCTTCCGGGCACTCGAAAGATACGGTGACTACACACTAATCGAGGCCACGCTGGAAACCGGCCGCACGCATCAGATAAGGGTGCATATGCAGTACATCGGACGCCCGGTGGCGGGCGACCCAGTGTACGGCGGCGTCCATGACGAGCTGGGCTTGGCTGCCCAGGCCCTGCACTCCGCGAGGGTCGAGTTCACACACCCTGTAACAGGAGAACACATGGTGTTTGCGGCCGACATGCCCGGCGACATGCGTGCCGCTGTCGAGGCGCTTCGGGCACGGGCACGAGGAAGGACGGCGGGCAGATGAGGTTGTCACTGCGTGTTCTGGGTGTGCTACTACTTTGCATTGCGGCGGTCGCGGCAGGAAGCTGCTTGGGCGGCGCAGCCGGCGTCGTGGCGAGCTCCCGGAATCCTGAGGCGCCCAAGCAAGCCGTGCGGCTGCTTGCCCAAGTCGCCCGACTGCCCCGCCTTACGCTGGCTGCAGCGGGTGATTGCATGTTCGATCGAGGCGTCCGGGCAGTCTGCGCCGAGCGGGGAAGGGAATGGCCCCTGTCGGCTGTGCGCGACATCATGGCGGCGGCCGACGTTGCCTTTCTGAACTTGGAGACCAGTATTGCCCGGGGAGGCGCGCGCCTGCCGGGCAAGGGAATATGGTTTCGCTCCGCTCCCGAGTTCGCGCAGGAGCTGGCCGACGCAGGCATCGACGTAGTCACCCTTGCCAACAACCACGTCCTCGACTACGACGATCCGGCGTTTGACGAAACCCTCTCCAACCTGTCGGCAGCGGGAATCGACGTGTGCGGAGGCGGGAAGAACATGGCCGAAGCGCGCCGGCCCGCAGTGCTGTCCGCCAATGGAATATCCGTGGCCTTCCTTGGCTACTCCGAGTTTGCTGACATCTACTGGTCAGTCGCCAGGCCCAAGCGCTTCGTAGCAGGCGAGGCCGGCCCCGGCATCTCGCCCTGGGATCGCGAGGCCATTGTCGAGGACATCAGGCGCGCCAAGCGCCTGGCAGATCATGTAGTAGTCTCATTCCACTGGGGAGACGAATACGTGTCCATGCCGGCCGACCGGCAGGTGCAGTTGGCGCACGCGGCCATAGACGCCGGCGCCAGCGTGGTGCATGGGCATCACCCCCACGTGCTGCAACCTGTGGAGGTTTACCACGGCGGAGTGATCTTCTACTCGCTGGGGAATTTCGTCTTCGATCAGAAGAAACCGGCCACCGTGGAGAGCATGATCGCTCATGTGACCTTTTCTCCCGAAGCGGTAGTACGCGCCGAGATCATCCCCGTCCGCATAGAAGAGTGCCGCCCCCGACCTCTCAAGGCCTGGGCGGCTCGGGCGGCTCTAGACAAGATCAGCCTGGCTTCGGCGCGGATGGGCGCCCGCATCGTAACCATCGGAGAACGCGGGCTAGTCATGGGTCCGATCAAGGGCGGCCCCATTGAGGCCGAAGGCTTCCGCAATCTCCTCCCGTGACGGGGTTACCCAGATGGTCTTGTGGCGGTCGTATATGACCATCCCCGGGCGCGCTCCACGCGGCTTGCGCACGTTCCTCGCCTCGGTACAGTCTACGGCTACGTTGGACGACATCCGGGCTCGGCTGTAGTAGGCTGCGAGCAGCGCCGCGGCGCGTACAGTCTCTTCGGGCGCCTCTTCACCTGATCGCCTCCGCAGCACCACATGCGAACCGTGTACGTCCTTGGCATGAAACCACAGGTCCTGACCGCGTGCCAACTTCAAGGTGAGATAGTCGTTCTGGAGATTGTTGCGGCCCACGTATATCTCATGCCCCGACCTCGCCGTGTACTGCGACGGCATGTGCGCCTCTGTTTGCCGACTCCGTGCGCCGCGCTGCTTGTGCTTTGTGCCGCGCTTGGCCGGTCCCTGAGCCGTCCGCCCCGAGCCCGAGTAGCCCAGCGCCGCGAGCTCCTCCTGGATCGAATCAAGGTGTTCGATATCGTCGGCCATGTCGATCAGGCTGGCTACACTCTCAAGATAGGCGATATCGCCTTCAGTCGCAGCGATGTTGCCTGCTACCGCCTCGAGCGCTCGCTGTGCTCGGGCGTACCGAGCGAACAGGACCTGAGCGTTGGCCGATGCCGACAAAGACGGATCCACCTCGACCTCTACTTCGGCCATCTTGGGGTCGTAGTAGTCTATCGCCCGCACGCTTTCCGTCCTCAGAGGACCATTTCCGAATAGGCTAAGATTGGCGGTGAGCAGTTCACCCTGACGCCGCAGGCGCTCCGATTGCCCGGCGCGGGCGAGTTCCTCGCGCTGTGCTTCCAGCTTCCGCCGACTCCGCTCAAGTCGCGCGCCCACCTCGCGTGCCAGCATCCTGCGATACTCCTCCAGACGCCCGCGTTCTTCAGCGCGTGAGTAGCACGTGTCGATCATGCTAGATGCTGACGCGAATCGCTCGATACGGAATCTGTCGGCAAGATACGAGAGGCCCCCGCACGACAGAGCCACGGCCCGTTCCGCGTCGTGCCCGCCTTCCCGTTCGAAAGCCGCCTCGAACATGAACCGTCCTGTCCGCGCCGCGTCCATGAAAGCCGAGAACGTCTCCCATATCCGGGAGAGCTCCGCGTCGTTCAGCTCTGGCGCAATCTGCGCCGGATTGAGCTGAGCCGCGAACGCGAGTTCAGCGCCGAGGGTCGGGCCGATGCCCGCGAAACAATGCGCTAGCGCCGCGCCGATTCCGTCTGCCTGCGCGCGCCGGCTCGCGGCATGCCCTGTTGGTTGCAATTGGGCCCGCGCCTGCGATTGCAGAGCGTGTCGGCGGATGGCGGCTACGAACGCCTCCCGGCTGGGAATATCCCGTGGGTCTAGTCGCTCCATAGGAGGCGGAGGCAGGTACACCGCGCCCGGCAGCAGTTCGCGGTATCTGTTGCGCGACTGGTCCACACGGCGCACGGCATCCAGGATCCGCCCATCCATGTCTGTCAAGACGATGTTGCTGAGTCGCCCCGTGATTTCCGCGATGAGCAGCTTGTTCTGGGACGGGTCGGCATCGGCCCACCCCTCGACCTGCACAGTGAGGACCCGGTCCAGTTCCAGCTGGCGCACGGACACGATCCGTCCGCCTGTCAAGTGTTTGCGTATAAGCATTGCAAAAGGAGTAGGCTCCGGGAGCGACGCCGGCGGCGCCGACGTGAGGCATACGCGCGATGCAGCCTGCGATGCGGATATCACCAGGCACCTGGCACGCCCTCGCCCGGCCGCAATCACAATGGAGTCGCGGGACGCCGAGTACACCCGGTCTATCCGGGCTCCGACAAGTTCGCTTCGAATCTCGGCTGCCACCGCCGACAGCAGGAAACCATCTATCTGTAGTCCGCGCTTATCCATACACGCGCCTCCATTTGCCCAGATGCGCTGCGAGCTCGCTATGCACCCTGTCTTCGATGCAATCCCCACACGACACACGAGGCGCGGAGGTCAGTCGGTCGCTGCGCCCACGCAACATGGTATCACATCGCACGAATGGCGCACCACGCCCCGGCGCGATCTGCCCGGGATCCCTTCCAAGTCTTGCTGACGCCCCCGGCAGCTTGCGAACGAGCACGAGAAGCTGGGACTGGATTCTGGCAGTTCATCCGCTCTGCTACGCGGAGTTCGTATCGTTGTTCGCCCGCCTCGGAGGGGTCTCTTGCCAGAACCTCGGCGCGCGCCGCCTGGGTCAACGTCGCATCGACATTATCACTTTCGCCACACCCTCTGCTCACTGCGTTATGAACTGTCCCAATTCATGGTTGACGAGCTCCAGGCCATATGGTATCTTATGTCTGACATTGTAATATTAAGGTGTTGATGCCAGTGCTGCCAGCATCCCTGCTTTACGCGGATTTCGAGGCGCCCCTCGCCTGCCGGAGGCCGCCTGAGGAGAAGCTCGCCGCGCTCGCGCTTTCAATTAGCG
>JAGVTS010000054.1 GCA_019136685.1 Bacillota bacterium
CGCCTCTATCTCTGAACTCGAACCATGGATTGAAATAGTCGAACAGCACCAGTACGACCGGCAGCTATTCAAGGCGATCATGAGTGCAGTAGCAGCTCACCCGAATTGTCTTCAAACTGAGGTAAAAGACCTTGTCGGTGAGTCGGATGGGCGCCGAGTAGCAAACCTGCTCTCGTATCTCGAAAAAGCCGGCAGAATCGTGCGCATCAGGTCAGGCCGAACATACAAGCTCCTAATGCCGAAGTCACCAGGTGCCTTGACACTACCACCCAAGCCAATCCCGAGATCACACCGGGCCCGTCGAAGGCCACCAACGCTCCAAGGAATCGATCTCTTATCATTAAGCTACGTTCCGTTGCCGCGCGCGCCATTGCGCTGGGAGGAAGCACAAGCAGATCGCGGACGAGCAGCAGCCCCAAAGGCAGAGAACTACTTCGAAGTTCACGATGCAGACTGGCAGATCGCAACGATTGAAGCTATACCGCCGTCGGAGCGTCCAGACACGGCTTTTCGAAAAATGGCCCCGACCTATTCAGGAATCGTCATGATTGACGATCTCGGCAAGGCCGATGGTCTTGGCCAGATTGAAGCTGCTGTCCTGTATTACGACCGAACCGGTGCACTGGTGACGAAGAAAGGGTTGAAACACAACATCTACCGTGCGGGTGTACATCCTCTCGGCTATGGCCTAATCGCCATGTCGCGAGACTGCATAGTTCACGCCTATGACGCCCACCTCGAACCGATCCTGGTGACAGACCTGAACAGAGCCCCTGAAATCAGAGCCCTACGAAGACGATTTGAGATCCCGAGCGATCAACTCAAGAACCATGTCCGCTGCGTCGCATTGTCACAGGACGCCACCTGCTATCTCTTTACCGCGGTGGATGAGGCATGGTGCATAGATATGGGCAGCAAGCCCTTGTGGGGTGTCAAGCTGCCGCTCAAAGACGGTTGGACACAGGTTGCCCCACCAAGCAGCCAGTCCGCTATGAGTGAAGATGTATACCGCGCGCTCTATTTGATGGAGCTGTCGTTGCCGCTCACCCCCGAGGATATCAGGCGACGCTATCGTGAGCTTGCCAAGCAATGGCATCCCGACCTCAATCCAGAAGACTCCAAAGCCCACGAGAAGATGAGCGAGCTCAACGCGGCAGCGGAAGCGCTTACTGGCATCGAGGCAAGCTCCATCCCGCAGTATACCGGCGCTACTTTCATGCGCGAGATAGATCGTAGGGAGTTCACGGTCGAAGGGATAACATTCACCACAAACATAAGTATGCGGATTAGCGGATCCTATGCCTGTGACTGGATTTACGCCGCTAGCTTTGCAGCAAACTCGGACGCAGCATATCTTGCTGGCTATTCCGGACGCGTCATTCTCGTTGATGAGCATGGAGAGGGTGTACGGGCGTATGACATTGGCAGCATACCTCGAAGAATAGTTGACACTGGCGATTATCTCTATCTGCTTACAGACACACGACTCTACGTGTTGCGCGACGAGGCGCTGCACTCTATAGTTGATACTTACGACAGTGGCGACCTTGTCGTCGCCCAGACAGGCTTCGGGCTGCTCGAAAAGAAACGTTTGCGATGGTTCAGTGCAGACGGTCAGTACCTAGGCAGCGTCATCGCCACCGATCCTATCCGTCGAGTTTATTGGGATGGTGACGCCATGGTCGTTGAGACACGCCGGAGACGGGCAATTGTTCAGGGAGCGCCTGCTTGGTGGAAGTAATACCCGGCCCGCAACGACAAGTGCGAGACATGATCCCTTGGACTGCGATTCCCAACCGCATCATCTATGTCCTAAAGCGTCTCCTCGGTGAACGAGCTTTGGCTTCCGCCTCTGTAATCCGTCGCGGCCTCCATGTCTTGGTTATTCCGCCGATTCACGTATCTCCAGCCAAAGAGGCACGAACATCCAAGCGTCTGTGCTATGGTTTCCCCGACGCTCATGAACACCGCAGTTAACGTTTGACGCGCATATGGCTTCTCGATATGAACCGCGAACTGTGCAATCTCGTCGATTCCGAGTCCGTGCGTATTCGTAACCTTCATCCTTGACCTTGGCATAGGCAATCTGTCCCTTCAGCTGTTAGGCATTAGCAAACTAACTCGGCCCATGGGAGCTGAAGACTGCTCACTGCCGAATTGTTTGCCTAGTACATTAGAGTGGGTCCCAGGTGATCCTTGAGAACGGAAGAGGGGTCGTGTCCCGGAGAGCCAACGTGTCTTGTAGGGGCTGGGGAATTTCAATGACTTGCCTTGGGAAGCATGGCTATCCCGGTCTATAGAGTGTTACCCGCCTCTACAAGGATTCTCGAATGAGCACGTTGGGAATGCGGCATACGCGCATGTCTCGAGTAAACGGTTAGGTTGGGCTTGTAGAGGTCCGCAGGATCCAGCCTACTACTGACTTGGATGGTGGTCCGTATGTATTTCTTCGGTATCGACGTCGCCAAGAAGCAGCATGAGGCTTGTGTCATTGATGACCAGGGTACCACCGTGTTAGCGATGCCCGTTCCGAACACGCAGCCCGGAGCTGCGCGATTCCTGGCAGCTGTGCGCAAGCGCGTCGGCAACGACCCCCATGCCGTTGCTTCTGCCTCGAAGCTACAGGACACTACTAGCTGCCGCTTTACTGCTTCCTGACTGAACAGGGATACCGAGTCCACGTGATTAACCCCAGCCAGTCTGACGCCATCGGCAACCTCTACATCCGCAAAAGCAAGACCGATCGCAAGGATGCCTTCATCCTCGCTGACCTGCTGCGGATGAACCAGACCGAAGAGACCTTCATGGCCTTGGAGGCCGCGTTCAAGCTCCAGACTCTTTCTCGAACCAGGTTCGCTTTCGTTAACCAGGTATCAGCGCCCAAGCGACACGCTATCAGGGTTCTAGATCGCATCTTACCTGAGTATGCCAGTCGCTTTTCCGATGTGTTCATCAAGACGTCCCGAGAGCTGCTGAAGAACCATTCTGCACCGGAAGCAATCGCAGCGCTTGGCCTCAATGAGCTCACTAGGTTTCTCTTGAGTCGCATTCCAGAGGACGCCTCGGTCAGGGTCACGCTGATCGCATCCAAGAACTCGCTAGAGAAACCTTCGTCATCGGATTAGCCGTAGATGCCTTTGCCTTTGAGTTGCGACTAATCCTCAGCTAGATCGAGTTAATAGAGGCTAAGATCTCCGGCCTTGAATCGGCCATTAGGCTCAGCATGGAGGAACTGCAATCGCAGCATGCTCCGGGTTTCCTGGCAGGCGAGCATTACGACGTGATCGAAACCATCCCTAGCACCGGTACCATTCTCGCCGCGGCCATTATTGGAGAAATCGGTGACATACACCGTTTCTCCAGCGCCCGTAAGTTGGTGGCATATGCAGAAATCGATGCGACAGTTACTGAGTCAAGCAGATTCACGGGTTCAAGGAACCGGATGTTCAAAGGAGGCTCGCCAGAACTCCGCAGGGCTATATGGCTTGCAGCCGTTTCAGCCCGACGCCTTAACTCTGAACTCAGCACGTTCTACGAAGCCAAGAGACAGGAGGGCAAGCATCCCTTGGTTGCTACAGGAGCTGTCGCGCGGTGCCTGGTTCACCTCATTTATTCGGTTTGGACTAGTAATCAGCCGTATGATCCGGACTACAAGTGGAGGCCGACGGGCCCAGTTGATTGGACTCCATCTTCAGTTATCAATGTGCGAATTTGCTTCTTGCTATTGACTACCGATAGCACGTCTGTAGCACAGAATGGTCACTAACTGAGCGGAAACTGTATCATTGCACTTACGCCTGTTAATGGCCAAGTTACAATGGGCTTAAATGGCCACGAAAAATCCCCACAAATGGCCATCGAGCTAAAAAAGTAAAAGCCCGCTCTCTCTCGAAGTTAATTGGTAACCACGGCCAATACGGCTTCGAGGGA
>JAGVTS010000224.1 GCA_019136685.1 Bacillota bacterium
ACATCTATCAACGGATTGGGTGTGTCTGATAGCTCCATCAGGGTTCTTGATGAAGACGAGAAGGCCATCATTGAACAGCGGTTTGTCAACCCGATCTTGTGCAACCCTCCGTCAGAATTCAGGGGCGACAAGATGGAGCTCAGCGTTTTTTCTCTGCGGTGATCCAGTGGCTTAGTACTGCATTGTTCCATGCGAAACGCCTGGCAAAAGGCCAGCCCAAGGCAATGCAGCTCCCGTGTCGCGGCGGTAAGGAACAGGCCTCAGCAAGTTGCGCCTGACTGCCGCTATGCTATTCCTGATGCGTCTACAGAGGCGAAAGCCCCGCTGCGCCAGGTGCGCTAACAGGCAAGTCGGCGTATGGCATGCGCTCTATGTGCTGGCGCTGCTTTGCTGCAAACCACGAATAGGCCCACACTACGAGGGTGAGAAGACGGTGCAATCCGTGCTACAGTCTATAGTGGACCCAGGAATTTGGACACTGCAGCGAGGAGAAATAAGATAGACTATGCCCATGAGAAAGAGCTATTCACCATCGTTCAAGGCTGAAGTCGTAATTGCGCTTCTCAGGGAGGATAAGCCCCTGTCCAGGATCGCATCGGAGGTAGGCGTATCCCCCTCGCTGTTGTCGCGCTGGAAGGCCGCCGCCATAGAGAACATGAAGAGCCTGTTCGCGGATGAGGAGCGCTCGGAGGAAGCGCTGAAGGCCGCCCATGAGCGCGAGCTAAAGGAGCTTTATGCGGAGATAGGAAAGCTGAACACCCAGCTGTCCTGGTTAAAAAAAAGGACTGGAATCAACCGTGTCCAGGGCTGAACGCGCCACGCTGCTTGAGCTGGACGGATCGACGATTCCGCTCAGCGTGCAGGCCGAGCTTCTGGGTGTGAGCAGATCCAGCCTGTACTACACTCCGAGGCCGCCGTTGCCGGACGAGGCGGAGATAAGACGTCGGATCGACGAGATATACACCGCGCACCCCTTTTTCGGCTCAAGGCGCATCACTGAAGAGCTGTGCAGGCAAGGTTGGCATGTCAACCGGAAACGGATTCAGCGATGCATGCGCGATATGCAGATCGCCGGCATCTGCCCGGGCCCCAATCTGAGCCGTCGTGACCTCCAGAGCAGGCTGTTTCCCTATCTGCTCCGGGATTTAGAAATCACGAGATCCAATCAGGTTTGGGGCATCGACATCACCTACATACGGCTCCGGGAAAGCTGGATGTATCTCGTGGCAGTCATAGACTGGTTCTCTCGCTACATTGTCGGATGGGAGGTGGATCAGACTCTCCAGATGCCGTTCGTTCTTGCCGCGGTCGGAAGGGCGCTGGACGGAGCTAAGCCGGAGATACTCAACAGCGACCAGGGCAGCCACTTCACAAGCCTGCAGTACATAGATCTCGTGAGCGGCGCCGGGGTTCAGATCAGCATGGACGGCAAAGGACGAGCGTGGGACAATATCTTCATTGAGCGCTTCTGGCGGTCTCTGAAGTATGAAGAGGTGTATCTCAAGGACTATTCCATTCCGCGCGAGGCGCGACTCGGCATTGAGGAGTACATGAGGTTCTACAATCACCACAGGCCTCACCAGGCACTCGGATACAGGACCCCGGCTGAGGTATATCTGGGCTAACCGGACGACCTGCGCTCACAAGCTCCAGGCGCGCGCAGGAGACACGGGCAGATGGAAAGGGCAGTGATCTGCATGCCTGCTGAACCCTGTGGATAAGTCGTTCCGAACGTGGGGCCGCGCGGCCTTCCGCCCCCGTCTGACCCCTGCGCCTGGCCCGATGTCGACACCCAAGCGGGCAGAGTACGGGCCACGCCGGGGCCGGAGCCCCGCCCGGCTCCGCCGGGCGGCCCCACGACGGGCCAAAGCGCGCACCGTAGACCGCGACCATCACCGAGTACTCAGGACGTTGCTTAGGAAACCCACTAACAGTGTCTTGACAAAGGGGTCCACCTTAGTCCTGCCTAGTAGCGGCCGAATCCCGGCTCGTCCACGGCCGTGTACGCTAGAGTGATTGACCACCAGTTTTCCAGGAGCGCAGAAGACGGAATCGAACAGGTAGCGGGACAGCACCTCGTTCTACTTCGAAAGGGCATATGACGACTCCGAGTTCGTCACATTCGGATATGCCCTGGAAGGAAGGACCGACGCCAAGCGCGTTCGTGTCGGCATGTGCATGGACGCCAACACTGGCATACCCCTCACTAGTACTGCTCTGTTACATACGAAACGCATGGTAGAAGGCTGGCCCAAGGCAATATAGCGCCCATGCAGCGGCGGCAACGAACAGGCTCTTCAGCACGCTGCGCCTGACTGCCGCTATACTGTCCCTAATACGTCTGTAGGGGGGAAGACGCCGCTACGCCGGGCGCGTTAGCAGGCAAGTCAGTGTCCGTAATCCGCTCTACGCGCGAGCGTCGCTTCGCTGCAAGCCATGAATAGGCCCACATCACGAGGGTGAGATGACGGTGTAATCCGTGCCACAGCCTTCCCTCGTAGTGGTCGAATCCCAGCTCATCCTTGGCGTCCTGGTAGAACCGTTCTATCTCGTGGCGCCTGTGAGCCAGTTCGACCAAGCGCTCAGGTTCTGCGCCCTCGCCAAGATTGGAGAAGTACCATTTGCAGTCGCCTTCTTCTCCTGGAAGAGGACGCTCGTGGATCAACCAGCCCAGGGGTCCGGTTCCTTTCTGGTTCGCCCGGTACGCCCTGGTAAAAGCAAACTGTTTGGACAGAGGGCCGTAGCTGCCCTCGCGCCATGTTATCGTCTGCCATGCATCGACCGGCAGACTTGCCGCTATGTCGCAGGCTTTCCTCCGCGGAGCGAGCTGGTTCGGGTAGGGCTTCTTCCGCGGCGTGCCTCTTGCCTTCGTCGGAGGGGGAGGGTTCTTTGCCGCTGCCTCCACTTCTTCGGGCAGCCTGACCCTGAAGTCGCACGGGACTCCTCCAACGTAGTTCTTGTGCCTGGCCTCGAGCTTCTCGAGGAAGGGCTGACAACCTCCGTAGCCTGAGTCGAACACCACGGTTCCGTATGGAACGCCAATGGCGTCGGCGTATTGCAGACTCACGACTACCTGGCAGTTGCCTACTTTGCCGAGAGTGCCGGAATACTGCCTGGCTACGCCGACAGAGCCCTTGCCCTGCTTGGGTATACCGGTGTCGTCTATGATGATAGAACCGTCCTCGCATGCAGCGGACCTTGATAGATGCTCAACTCTCCTGGAGTTGAACGCTTGCTCATCCCAATCAGTGTTGGCGAGCAATTCCTGAAGCCGCTGGGACGACGTATTTGGTACTGCGTCGGCTATGCCCTGACAGTTCTTGCGCGGTATGTCGGCCAGCAACCCGACGATATAGCGTTCAAGCGTCCATCTGCTTTCTTCGCGCACAAAGAGGTCGAAGCATGGTTCCAGATCCTTGTAGATCTCGTATATGGGGTAAGGAGTAGCTTTGACGAACACTGGGAAACCGCCTCCACCCCATACTTGTACCGTTTAGCTGGGCGTCTGTCCACAGGTAACAGAGCACTACCAGCCAGTTGCGCCCTGCACGGCCATCCCGCTCCGTGAACCCCACCCCACGCTGTACCCACCAAGCCTCACGCCGAAACTAAGAGAATGTCTTCCCTGCGCCATTCCCAGGTTTCGGCACGCCAGTTCTCGAGCTAATTCCCTGTTGTTAAGTTGCGGGAACCAATATCATATCGTCAGGGGAGTCCATGAGAAAAATCCTGGCCAAGCCCGAACAGAAGGAGCTGAACAATGGATGAGAGCTCTGAAACTAGGGGCGAGGGCCCCGCCGCGCGTCAACCCCATACATGACATAACTGGGAGTGATACATTGGAGATGCTCTTCGTCGCTTGGCTCCGATACATGGCC
>JAGVTS010000127.1 GCA_019136685.1 Bacillota bacterium
CTTCAGCTCCGAACCGAGGCAGCCGCCCCGGACGAATTGCTCCGGAATCGATGGACGATTTGGGCCGGAATCAGTGGACGAATTGCCCCGGAATCGGGGGATGTGGACGATTTGGGCCGGAATATGCAGTTCGAGTCCCCGGTGGCGTACCATTTCTATGCCTGCTAGAAGGCGTGGGCCGTGGGGGAACTCCCGTGGCTCGTTCGGTTTCTGGCCGTCAATTGTCCATCAATGAAACTGAAGCCTAGCTAGGGGCGTGTTGGTTTGGGCGGGTTTTGCGACTCGATTTCGTGTTTAGAGTCTCAACGGCTGCCTGTTGCCCGGCAATGGATCGGTGGGTGTAGACCCCGTGTAGTCGCCCGATGCCCTGCGATGCAGTTGCCTGGCTGCACCGATACCTCGGGGTGCTTGCCGCGGTGCTCAATAGCGCAAACTCATTTCGACGTTTGCAGGGCTCTGCCTTTGGGCTCTCTCTGTCTTCCTGAAAGCATGCTGTCTCCAGCTCGGGTACACAACTCTGGCGCAACTCGATCTTCGGCCAGTCCCGCAAGATGCATTTCCAGTCCTGGAACCGGAAACGAGGGGGGCGCTACGCCCTTGTCGCATCGGTTGACGCACATCGAGCGATTGCAGCCCGGAGGATTGAGCCCCCCGATTACACTGAACGCTACGTGGTACCTCGAGCAGCGGCTGATCTATGCCAAGGCGTCAAGTATCAAGAGGGGGCGGGGCGCGTATGAGGGCCGAGGCTGACCAGGTAGCCGCCATGGCTATGAGGTTTGTGGAGAGGTGCGGTGCGATGACCATCGACCGTGTTCCCACCACGATAACGATGGTCCAAGGGACGATACCCACACTGCCGGCGGGTCGAAGTCCGGGGCTGCACTGCCCGGAGCGGGTTCGCCTGGAGGATATTACGCACACGCTCAGGGCCGTGCTCTGGCTGATGACGGCACATGAAGATCCCGGAGCCAGCGCTCACTGGCCCCGGTGGCAGAGGCCAACGAGCCGTGTCCCAAGGAGTGGGGGCCGCGGGAACCGCTTAGGGTGAGCATGGCCAGGCCGTGGCATTTCAGCGGGCGGTGTGGGAGGGGAATCGATGATAAACGGCGAAACACCACAAAACGGTAAACGCGCTCTCAGAATCGAGGACGCTCTGTCCAGGGTGCGCGGGCACTCTCCGAGATCGGCTACGCAGAGATTATCATCAAGGTCGAGGCCGGCAAGCCGATCTGGGTGGATAAGCGCGAGAGGGAGAGGGAGAGGGAGAGGTAGGCAGCACACTTCCTCTCGGCTGTTGCGCCAGCACTAGCGACTTCAGTACGATTGCGCGTTCCTGGGTAGGAACGCGCACAAATGGGCAATAACGCTACGATTTGATAGCATTTCGCCCCAAACGGTGATACTATATGTATGGATGGGGTGCGGCTGCGTGTCAAACGGCATAGCCCCTATCGGGGATATCGAGCGGTTCCTTAGGCAGATCAAAATCGAGATGACCAAGCCGAATCGGTTTGACCTCGTAACGCGCAAGGAGAACATGAACTGCATAGCCAATCTCGGCCTTTCCGTCAAAGCTGCTGAGGGCGAGATCATGTCATTGACTTATCACGACTACTACAGAGGACCTTCTCCTGACCATGATAAGGCAAGGCCTGGTGACATATGGGAGTTTGTGAAGGATGTCATCGGTATGTCGATCTACATCAAGCTGAAACTAGACCAGAATCGGGGTTGCGTATGCTTATCGTTCCATGAGGTGACTCGCCAGGTGACCATGCCCTATCGGCCCGTTACTTAACTAAGCAGGAGGGGAGGGAGTGAACCTTGTGTGCGTACTGCGACGTTTGTGGCGCCGAGAGGGATTGTCGGATTGTCCAGAGAGATGAGACCTATCCAGTGAAGGGCGAACTCATCACGGTCGGCGCCGAAGTGATGCTCTGCGTTGAGTGTGGTACGGACCTGTTCAATGCTGAGCTGGATGAGCGCAATCTTGAGCTAGCCTTCCAGGAGTACAGACGCCGGAAAGGACTCCTGGGTAGGGATGATATTGTTGGCATTCGAGGCAAGTATGGGCTGTCTCAGCGAAGCTTAGCTACGTTGCTTGGTTGGAGCCCTGCGACAGTTGCGCGCTATGAAATGGGTGCGTTGCCGTCAGTTCCTCACAATGAACAGATTCGTCGGTTCGGAGACGATGTGGAGTATGTCAAGGAACTCTTCGAAGCCAGAAAGGATCGCCTTGGTCAGTACGCAAGGCGCAAGATTGAAGGCAAGCTTAGTCAACTCAACAGCGTCCCAGAGGAGTTCCTGGAGAAGTACATTCTCGCCAAGCATTCCATCCATAATGATGCGCTCCAAGGGAGAAATGAGTTTGATCTCGATAAAACGGCCGGCATGATGGCGTTCTTTGCCAGCAAGATGAAGGATGTCACGAAAACCAAGATGTTCAAGCTGGTGTGGTATTCTGACTTCCTTGCCTATGGACGTACGTTGAAGTCAATCAGCGGCATGGTCTACTGCCATAACCTACATGGCCCGACGCCCGTGGCACATGATGTTTTGCTGGCGTACATGCAGTCCATCGGGCTCATCGATCTGAAATCGGACGCCAGCGGAATCGGCGAATCTGTGGACACCTTAATCGCCTTTGACGAAAGCATGTTTTCCGAGGAGGAACTGCGAGTTCTGAACGATGTGTACCGCAAGTTCGACGGGTTTTCGGCTACAAGAACGAGTGACATTTCCCATCTGGAAGACGGATACGTGCGCACTCAGATGAGAGAAGTCATCCCATATGACTATGCAATGAGCCTGAAGGCAATTCAGTAGGGCTAGGAGTTGAAAACGTGACCGGCCAGGCAGAGAGGCCATGCCGGCGGTTCGGAGGGCAGCACTTCCGGGCTGCTGGCTTTTTCATTGGAGGTGATCCCGTGGGGCCATCAGGCATGCAGCACGTCAAGGCGATACTGGCGACGCTGGAGTGCAAAGGGCACATCCTGGTTGACTGCCCTCTGTGCGACGAGCCGCGGCGCATGGAGATTGATCCCTCGGAGAGACTTCAGCCGCGCCTGCGGTAAGTGGGGGAGGCTGGAGAATCTGGCGGCCCTGGCGGAGGAGGAGTATTGCCAAGAGTGGGAAAGTTGAACCTGCAAGGCTCAGGGCGCTCTACATCAGAGATCTTCCTATGCCTGGGGCAGACCCCACCAGACCCAGCCGGGTGCCTTCTGCTTGTTTGCAGCAACGGGGCATAGCAAGAGTCGCCGGGGCGGGTTTCTTCCTTGCCCGCCCCGCCCAGGCCCTGTGGTTATCGAGGATCAACTATGCCGAGCCTCTCCTTGAGCGCTGACTGCAGGATTTGTGAGAAGTTGACCCCCGCTTTCTCCGACTCTTCGTTGAGCCATTGCGGAATCGTGAGCGTCTTCTTTACGGCCCTGTTCCGTATCTCATCTCTCACTGGCTCGGTGCTGGCGGCAATGACAGTGACGAAAGCATCATCGCTTGCGTCTTCGGGAAAGCAAACACGGGCGGGTTCCGATGGGACGGGGATCTCATCGCCATCCTGCTCCATGCCGTATAGATGCAGAGCCATGGCTCTAGCGGCCATCTGCAACGCTTCGTCCAGAGTATCCCCTTCGGTGACACATCCGGGCAGATCCGGGAATGTGACGGTATATCCTCCGTTTTCGTTCGGGTCGAAGACTGCCGGGTAGAGATATCTGGCCATATGTCTACGACCTCCCTGCGTGGCCAAGGCGTTCACAGCGATCCCCGGCCTGTTTGAGTATTGACTTGACTGTCTTCGGAGCAAGCGTCTTTTTCGGATGAGGGATGGTGACTTTGCCAGGCTTCGTCGGATGCTTGAACTGGTGATGGCTCCCCGCAGTCGCTGCCAGATACCATCCGTCTTGCTCTATGACTCTGACTATCTAGCGGGAAGACATGCTGTTCAGAGGCACCGCCCTTCCTGGTCGCATCGTAACACGTATAAATACTACGTGCCAAGTGGTGCGCAGGGCGAAGGAGGTGAGGCTAGTGGCCAAGTGGACTGATAGCCAGAAAGCTGCGGCTTTGATGATCGCCGAGACCACTACCATCTCTGAGGCGGCTAGAGAGACCGGCATACCGGAGGGCACGATCAATGTGGAGGGTGTGAGCGGAAGTGAGTGGACTTGCTGTCAACGCTCGACGCATGAAGGCTGCTGCTGAGTTGCTGCTCGAAAGCCGTCGGGAAGTCGAGGCCCACCGGTGGTGGCTAAGAGACAGTAGAGGGACCGGCATCGTAGGCACCCAAGCGGCACCCAAGAGGCACCCAGCCCTTCAGCTGGGCGGATGATATACAACGTGCAGGTCAGAGGCTTGTGGCTTGGGTGCCGGCAGAATTGGCTGTTGGAAGCTTTGAGCAACTGCATGAGCATGCGCGTCAATACGGTGTCGCAGCCGTGTGCTAGCATCGAATCGGGGTGGTTGATGTGCAGACCATGGGGAGAGACAACACTGTGATTGGCTACATGATCAGTGGGAATGTGAGAGACCTGCTGAGGCGGGCCTGTGGCGAACTGAAGATTCGGCTATATGAGACTGACTGCTCTACTGACCTGATAGCTATACCGTCTATGCTTTCTGTAGTAGATCCATCTGCAATGGAACCCAGGGCTCTCGCGGACGTGCTGGACTGGGTAACGGATCTCGAGGATCCCCAGTACAGAATTCTCTTCACCGAGGAAGTTCCTGGACTACCACAGAGATTGAGTAGGAGTATCATTGCTACGCCGTCGTGCTGGTCACAAGATCACTTCAAGTTCCTCCTGCTCAAGCTCAGAGCCGCTGTCAGACGTAGGGAGCACGAATGCCGGGCCTACGATCGCAAGCTGTTCCGATTGATCTATGTGCTCCGAGAATTTCATTCGAAGAAGAAGGTAAATACCAGGGAATTGGCCAATGAATTCAATGTCAGCATCCGTACGGTGCAGAGGGATTTGGGGTTGTTGCAGTCTTTGGGCGAATGCATCGACTATGACTGTGCTTCAAGTACCTACACTGTTCCAGATGATTGGACGAGCACAATAGCCCCATGAGTTATCGGAGGTGATATAGCATGAGCAGCCACCCACAGAATCCGGGCGCGAAAGGTAGCCTCAAGCATATACAGCGACTGGTGAACGACTTTCACGGTCTGCTCGAAAACGAGATCAAGCGGCTGTTGCCGAAGGGTGAGCCAGACCCCATACAGTGGGTCTCCCCGTTGGCACGCGACAGCTATGCAGAATACCGCGACGACGATTTCCTTCGGGTCCTTGGCCTATCTAGCCATGCGTCGGAGTTGGCCCAGTTCTGGCCGAAACGCGGTCCGCAGTGGGACGCTCTGGGAAGATCAGGATGCATAGGTCAGCACGATGAACTCAAGCAGGTGTTCTTGATCGAGGCCAAGGCGCACGTCGGCGAGATCGTCTCGCCACCGTGTAAGGCCGCGAGTCAGAAATCGGCATCCTTGATCAGAGACTCGTTGGCAGAGACCAAGGATTACGTGCATTCGGCTTCAGAGGCAGACTGGGCAGGGTACTTCTATCAGTACACCAACCGCATAGCTCACCTGTATTTCCTCCGGGAGAAGCTTAACGTGGATGCCTACCTCGTGTTTGTGTACTTCGTGGGCGATGAGGCCATGCATGGCCCGAGGTCGCGCGACGAGTGGGAGGCAGCGCTCACTGTGATGAAGCTATACCTGGGCATTGACAAGAAGCACAGGCTCAGCAAGTACACGCTTGACGTGTTTGTGGATGTTCGGGACGATACCTAGAGGCGATCTAGGTCGACGTGCCTTGGCATGAGCGGATGGTTGTATGACGAGAGCAAGACAAGAGACGGAGGATTGCAGGATGGTACATGACCCTGGTGACCTGGCTCAGCTTTTCGATCTCGCGGAGCAGACGGTAGCGGCGTGTACAGACCGGGCTCCTGATCGCGAGCATGAGCGTCAATCATACCGCGATACTCTGGAGCTTTTCTCCCGCGAGACTGATGACGGTTTCTTCAGGAATCATGTCGCGGTGATCTTCTTCTCGGGTTTCAAGGCTAGCATTGTCGAGGCCAAACTGCCCGCGATCTGTGATGCATTTCCAGATATCAACACGGTGTCAGCGTACGGCGGCGACCAGATCGACGCCCTCATGGGCAACCCAGGCCTTATCCGGAACAGGGCTAAGATCACGGCTGTGATTGGGAACGCGCGGTCATTCCAGGCCATCATTAGTCGGCACGGTTCTTTCCGTGCTTATCTTCGGTCCTTCAACGAAGGCTTTCCTGAGGGCGCGGGTGACCCTGCCAGAATCCTCGACGACCTCGATCGACTGCAAGCTGACCTGATGAACCGTCTTGCCTACTTCGGCCCAGCTACAACCAAGCATTTCCTGATGGACTACGGGTTCAACTTCATCAAGCCGGATGTTCACGTGATGCGCGTGCTTCATAGATTGGGTCTTGTGAAGACAGCGGGTGGGGAGTCATATCAAGACGCTGTTCGAATCGGAAGGCTCATTGCCGACGCGGTTGATGTGCCTATTAGGTACGTCGACACGGTTCTCGTGTCACTGGGGATGACAAGCGTGGCGAACCTCTGCCGCAAAACAGAGCCCCAGTGTAGCGATTGCTTGCTGCGATCGGGATGCGCCCATTATCATGATCTGCAGGGCGAACGAATGAAATGCATTTGAGCTGTTCCTCACGCCTACACAGGAGAAACCAGAGAGCTTTGCACGCGCCGATTTTGTGTGCGAAATGTGTGCGAACTGCTTGATACGGTGTGTCATTGGAAGGAATTGGACGTCAGGGACGATATGGTAATCGACAGATAGAAGGCATAATACGACACGCGTTGGGACGGGACGAAGCGGGGGAAACGGCCCCAAATCCGACCTTCAATCAGCGGGTCCTGGGTTCTGTACTGATCTTGGCGCTAGCAAGCGGCGGTAATCCAGAAGTCGGCGGCTGCGCCTGCACAGCCAACGACGATTGAAGCGGAGCGGCTTGTGATTCGCGATTCTGACGGAAGAATACGTATCGAGCTGGCAGTGGTGGATGATGAGCCTGCGATTCGACTGCTGAACGAGGAAGGGCATCCGTTCTTCGAACTCCTTGCCGACGACGGCCTGGAGGGGTTTCGCCTTCATACATACTCAGGAGGAAGCATAGGCATTGGCGCCGGGCGTTTCTCGGTGTCTGATAGACAGCTGAAGGCAGCATATCAGGAGACCGCTGACGTGCTGTTCGCTGAGATCTTCAACTTCCTGTCAACGGCGAGGCCGAAGGTAGCCTGGTAGGCAGATATACCCCCCACTCAGTGATAGGCTCGATTCACGGCATGGGTGTAGTGTCAACACCAGCTGACCATTCCCTTGAGGCGGAACGAGTTGTCTTCTCGCGAGGCCACGAAGATCCCAGAAGACTCGTGTCGCAGCAGGTTCGGACGGGATACTACCGAGCGCTGTAACTGACTGGACGATCTGAGCTAATGCGGGAACAAGTATTAGTGGGACTGGTGCAGGGATGTAATCATAAAGATAGAATACCAATGATTGTATGACCCGTGGTGGGTCCACACGATGGTATTTGCGCTATGAAGATGAAAGGGCGGTCGATTCAGTTGCGATTGAGAAGGACGCTGGCTTTGCTTGTTTCGGTAGTGATTCTGTGCGTGCCCTTGGTGGGATGTCAGGAAAAGGAAGACATGGTTGCGACGCCTCAAAGGTTCGTTTACGACTATGAGGCGAAGAAGGCCGTTGCATCATCACGCCAGGCAATGAGAATCGAGCTGAAGCAGGTGAACGTTGGCACCATGTTCCCCGTGCGCATACTGAGGTCGTTGAGTTCAAAGACCGCGCTTGTGGGTGACACGTTCCCGATTGAAGTCCTAGAAGACGTCACGGTCGACGGTGTTGTCGTCATCCCCGTAGGGAGCGGGGGGCAGGGCCGGGTAATCGAGGCCACTCCTGCGAAGACGATGGGGAAGGCGGGCCGACTTAGGGTTGCAGTGGAGTTCGTGTGCTCTTACGACGGGGCGGTGGTTCCGGTAGAGGCGAACGAGCAGACTGCCGCTAGGGATGAGGAAGTAGTGGGCAAGACCGTGCTCTGGTACGTATTCGTCGGCCCCTTAGGGCTGCTATCACTTCTCGAAAAAGGTCAAGACGTTGTGGTGCCTGCAGACAGCCAGTTCTACGTCATGGTGCGGTCTCAGGCCGTGGTAAACGGTCGAGTCTACTAGGCGATGGCAGTCTCCAAGCCCATGACCGAATCGCGTGTGCCAGTTGTGCGCATCCCAGGCGCAAGTATCTTGATGCCTGCACCGTGGCTCTTCTTCTTGCGGAACAAGGCGAAGTCTATTCCGCTGTTCATGCTTGTGTCACTATCTGTCGTCGTAATAGTCTCGGTGGGCGCCATGACTGATTCGGTACTGACGACCGCATATAGGTCGTCAGTCCGGTTTTTCGAGCAGGCATCTACTATAGTGTCCAAACAAGCAGGCATTGAGAGCGACCTTGTTGAGAGAGTTGCATTGATTCCATCCGTGGGTTCCATGATCCCGTTTCTTGATTCCGCCGTCAGGGTCGAGGGGCTCCTCGGAAGCGAACCTCGACATGTGCTTGCTGTTCGCGCTTGCGATGCCGATTCGGTCCTGAACGCGCTGGGGCTAACCGTCCGGAGAGGCCGGCTGCCAGAACCCGGCATGCCAGAGATAGCAATTCATGAAGATATCGCGAAATCTAGGAAGACTCGAATCGGCTCCGTGATCGGTCGGGAGGTTGACCCCAGAGACTACTTATGGGGTGCCTTCGTGGTTAGCGGGATACTCTCAGGTGAGGCGCCCATCTGTATCGCGTCACTTGATTACTTCGAGAAGCAATGGATGGCAAGCACAGGCGACCAGCATTACGCGTACATCGTGTTTCCGAAAGCCGGAGAGTTGCGTTCGGCTAATGATGCTCTTTCTCGCCTGCCTGATACAGCTGTATCGATAGCCACCATCGACACCGAAATGCAGAAGTACAGATCTGAGTACGCAAATACCCGTCTGTTTCTGTGGATCACGGACCTGCTTGTAGTGGTTATCGTGTCAGTTGCTATGGGGCTCGTGAATACCATATACTTTCACGGGCGGCTCAGAGAGTTTGCCCTCATGGCCGCCACCGGACGCACTCCGAGCCAACTGCTAGCGAGAGTCATGAGCGAAGTGTTGGCCCTCGCATCAGTGGGCTACTGCGCCGGCCTCGCTGTCGCCCAGATGGTGCTCTGGGCGTTGTCGGCCGGTGTGTTCTCGTCGCGGGGCATTGCCATCGAGTACGTGAGCTTGAGAAGCGCCGCACTTGCCGCTCCTGTGCCGGTCTTGCTGTCGATGTTCAGCACGGCCACGATAGGGTACAGCTTATACACTCTCGACTTTGTGTCCATAATGGAGGGCAAAGACTCGTGCTAGTCGCCAATGATGTTGGGATTATGTACGTGAGCGGCGGTTCAGAGACTTGGGCAGTAAGGCATGCGTTCGTCAGGATAGCCCAAGGCGAGATGGTGATTCTTGAAGGGCCTTCGGGTAGCGGCAAGAGCTCGCTTCTTTACATTCTCAGCGGCATCCGTCCGCCTTCGGAAGGACAGGTGTTGTACTGCGGTCAGCCAATTGGACGCCCAGTTGATAGGCAGACTGTGATGCACCGCTATACCGAGTTCGGGTTCGTATTCCAGCAGCACTTCCTGGTCGGCTACCTGACTGCTACAGAGAACGCGTGTTTCGGCAGACGACGGAGCAGTGTGCCGAGGGCGAGGGAAATCCTGACACAGTTCGGCCTTGGGTCGAAACTGAACGCGTATCCAAGGGAGCTTTCGCATGGCGAACGGCAGCGAGTGGCCGTTGCTCGGGCGCTGGTTCATGAGCCCAGAATAGTGTTTGCAGATGAGCCTACGGCCTCTGTCGATACCGAGCTGGCGCACGAGATTTGCCAGTGGCTGAAGGCCTACTGCGGCAGGGGTAACTCCTGCATCATGGTGACCCATGATTCGAGATTACGAATGTACGCCGACCGCATATACGCAATGGAGGATGGGGTTGTCTCCGAGAGCAGCCAGAGTCAGAGAACTGCGCACTCGGGCGTTCGCGCTCTTGGCGGTCGGCCCTAGAGCGGGCAGCATTCGCCCAACCCGGCCAGGAAACCGCCAAAGCCCATCTCTGCCAAGTCGCGTCCACTCTGGCTGGTGGCTGTTGGGCCTGACGATGCTATTCTGAATGAGAGATCAGGGCTGGGCACCCTGTTCTGGTTGGTGGATCTGGAGTCGCAATCAGTCTTGCCTCAACTCCAAGCCGCAAGGGGCGCCATTTTCGAGAAGCCGGAGTTGGCTCCTCGGCGACAACAAAACCGAAGTCAGGGATTCCCGCCACGTACAACGCAGCCTTCACTGAGCATGGCGACGCCCTCTTCAAATGCACCACAGTTGAGGGTGCGGTTGGTGCCATTGGATATGAGCTGTTTCGCCTGCTTCTGCTCACGAGAGCCCTGGCACGGCAGTTCAATCGGCCCGCTGAACTGGTCTTGCCGACGCGTCACGGGGCCGATCCCGGACTGAGTCCGGCGATATGTCGTGAAATGGCAAGTGAAGGGTGACGTGATGGCGGGGCCTACGCGGCAACATGGCACAGAGGGCACTGCCCTTGTCATACCTAGCAACGTTAGGTATAATATCAACCATGAGGATCGATCGCGACTTAACGGCGGCATCGGTGGTACCGCTCCTTCTTCTCCTTCTGGAAAGAGAGGATAGCTATGGCTATCAGATCATACAGCGCATCAGGTCTTCGTCGCAGCAGCAGTGGGTGTGGTCCGAGGGTATGTTGTACCCTGTGCTTCACCGGCTGGAACAACGGGAGTTGATAGAGTCGTACTGGCGGGTGGCCGACACGGGTCGTCGGCGCAAGTACTACCGGCTGACTAAGCGCGGCCGCGCTGAGCTGCAGCGGCAGAAGCAGCAATGGGAGGTCGTGCGGAAGACGCTGAGCAGTCTTGGCTTGTCGGAGGGGAAGGGAGATGCGCTCGATGGATGTGGAAAGCGAAATAGCGGCCTGGAGAGCGGAGATAGCGGCGAAGAGCCACCTGGCCACTGAGGACCTAGGTGAACTCGAGGATCACCTGCGCGACGAGATGGAGGCGCTGCGGGCAGCCGGGTTGGCTGAAGACGAGGCCTTTCTAATCGCCGTCCGGCGCATGGGCAGCAGCACCGTCTTGGCCGGCGAGTTGGCCATGGCCAACCTCGACAGAACCTGGGTGCAGCTGCCGCGGGCGGACGAGCCGCCCGAAAGGGGCAACCGGCAGGAGATGGGCTTGGTGGTCTTGGCTGCGATGCTGGCCGCCGCTCTTGGAAAGGCTCCTCTGATTTTTGGAGTTCAGATGGCAGAACGGATGGACGTCTACGCCAGGAACATCGCGCTGTTCGTCATCCCGGTCTTGATTGGCGGCTACTACTTCGTGCGGCGTTTCCACACGAGCCTCCTGGCGCCTCTCGGGGCTGCGCTCGCGTTCGCCGCGGTGGCGGTGAACGCCTACCCGTTCCAAGGTGAAGGAAGCACTTTGCTGCTAACCGTGCTGCACTTGCCGATGCTGCTTTGGCTCGTCTTTGGCCTGGCGTACACAGCCGGGGAGTGGCGTAACGTCCGCCCGGTGTGGGACTTCATCCGCTTCACGGGAGAGTTCGTGGTCTACTCTGTGCTCATCGGCCTGGGCGGCCTGGTCTTTATGATGCTTACCACCGCCTTCTTTTCCGCCATCGGCTTGCCCGTAGAGCGCTTTCTGATCGAATGGGTCGGCTACAGCGGGCTCTTGGGGATTCCCGTCGTCGCCGCCTATCTGGTGGAGAAGAAGCGGAGTCTGATCGAAAACATCGCTCCCGTCCTGGCCCGCATCTTCATTCCGATGTTCCTGGTGATGACTGTCACCTTCCTGGTTGCCTCGCTTACCCGGCTGCAGGCGTTGGTGGAGGATCGCAACCTGCTGATCATGGTCGACTTACTGCTGGCGCTGGTAACCGCGATGGTTCTCTACGACCTCTCCGCCCGGGACAGCGAGGGACCGTTCACAAACGTAGACCTGATGAGCCTGATGCTGATGGGGACCGCTCTGATCATCGATGTCCTGGCGTTGGGTGGCATTGTGGCTCGTCTCAGCCAGTTTGGCTTCAGCCCCAACCGAGCGGCTGCTCTGGGAGAAAACGTCCTGCTATTGGTCAACCTCGCCGGCCTGGCCTACTTCTATGTGCGTTTCCAGAGGGGTAAGGGCAGCCGCCGTGACATCCTGTCTTGGCAGGTGCGGTGTATGCCCGCGTACCTCGCCTGGCTGGCCTGGGTCGTCTTCGCCTTGCCACCCCTCTACCGCTTCATTTAGGTGGCTGCGAGATACTTCGAGCTACGACTTGCCGCTCGTGCGGCCCAATGATCTTGGTTGCATGGTCGGCACGTCCAGGGACTGATAAAACGAAGGCATAGGAGCAAGAGCATAATAGGTGATCACCGGTCTGGCTATCGGAGGTGGTGTGCATGCGCGAACAGGACGTTGTCAAGCGAATCAAGGACGCAGTAGTGCCTGTTCTCACGAAGCACGGTCGGGTTGTGGCAGCCTATCTCTTTGGTTCCACAGGCACAGAACAGGCCACTGCCATGAGCGATCTGAAATCGGGGCTGACGAGGACTATCTCCGAGGTTGACGAGTCGAGGATTCTGCGCAAGCTCCAGGCCATCACAGACTCGCTCTCAAAGCTTGAGGAGCTGGCACGATTCCGGAATGACTGGACGCGACCATTCCTGGCCTAAGGGTTTCGCCGTCGTTGGCTCATGAACCACCCCAGGCAGGCGATGTTGAGGATAGCCGTCACAACGTGGTCTGCCACCAGCGCCCAGACTGCTCCGAGGATCCCCCGGGCTGGCACCATTGTGTATATGAGGATGCATCGAGTGAGATTGCCGGCGAAGACACTGATTGTGACCGACCCTACGTGGCCTAGCCCGTACAGGACTCCGCTGGAGACCATGCCCAGGTAGACAAAGGGTGCAGCCACCGACAGAGGGCGTATGAGCGGGGCAATGTAAGGAGCGCCGTACAGGATGTGCCCGATATGGCCAGGAACGAGCGCGAGTATGCACGCAAACACCACGCCCGCGGCCCCGGCCATGTAGAATGCTTTACGCAGCAGTTCGAGGACTCTGTCTCTCCGCCCTGCGCCCATCCGTTCTGCTACGGCCGGGGTCACCACCTGTATGACAGGGCCGACCAGCAACATGGGCAGGTACAACAGGGGGGCGGCCATTCCAGTTAGCTGGCCAAACGCCTGAGCCGCACCGGATTGTGTGAAACCGGCACTTTGAAGCTGGCGGGGGACCAGTGCTGCGTTAACTAGGCTGATAAGGTTATTGAGCAGGCCGGATATCATTGCCGGGATACCGAGTCTGAGCAGGGCTCTTCTGTGTCGTGGGTCTAGTTTCGATTTCCTTGAAGGCAGTGGTTCGCCTGGACTCCTGTCAGCCATCAGAGACCGGGTCTTGAATCCAAGAATAGCGAGAGAGCCGAGCTCTCCGACGATCATCCCGCCGATCATGGCCGCGGCCGCCGGCCCCATGCCGAAGGGAAGGAATACTGCCAGCATGGCCAGAGCGCCGGGCACCCGCAGCACTGCCTCGGCGATGTTGGCCCCGGCCAAGGAGGGCGCTGCGCCGAATCCTCGAACGATGCCCCTGAGAATGGTTGAGATGGTCGCCGGGATTAGCAGCAGTCCGAGACAGGCGATGGGGAGTGTAAGTCTGGCATCCCTGAAGAAGAGGGTTGCCAGGTAGGGTGCTCCAAGCCACAGGAGCAGACCCACCGACAGGCCGGAGACCGTTGCAGCCCTCACCGCAGACCGCGCGTAGGCTCGGGCTTCCTCAGGGCGCCTGCGGCCGAGGCTATCGGCAATGAGCCTCACCACTGCGACGTGAAATCCCATCGAAGCAGTGCCCGAGGCTAGGCGATACAGGGGTATGGCCATCTGGAGCAGTCCCAGCGCCTCCGGCCCGACCACTCGGACAATGATGACGTGATACACTGCACCGATCGCTCTGGTCACCGCGCCCGACAGAGCCAGCGTTACGGCGCCTGCAACGAGAGTTCGTTTCCCGCCCTTCGCCATCTGGAGACCCACCATCCTGCCTATTGATGGCTATTCGGGGGCGAGGCGTGGTAGACCATGCGTGGGCGGGGCAGAGCAGGGTAGGGTACGGTTGCTTACGCTCTAGCGGCGTTAGCTTGCGGATTGAGCCCCCTGTGCTCGCGCAGTGCCTCGGCCCTATCAAAGGACGGCGAACTGACGATGGCCTTGATTGAATCGCCGCGCATACTCGTGACTTCAGTCGTAAGTAAGCGGCGACATATGTTGCGCAAGAACTATCAGAATAGCCTGCAATTGCCTGTACCCGTCCATATATATGTTATACTCTCAATGGGCGGATGAATTGGCACTAAAGGGTGTCTCTGCACGATTGGTCTTGAAAGCGCATCCCGAAATCCGTTCTCAATTATGGGGCGGCCATGTTTGGAACCCATCGTACTTCATTGCGACAGTTAGCGAGAATACAGAAGAGCAGATCCGGCACTACATTCAAGGCCGGGAGGAGAGGTGACGCAGGTCTGCATGGAAAAGGCTTATAAGTTTCGGATATACCCGACTTCCGAGCAAGAAACGCTATTGCAGAAGACGTTTGGATGCACGCGGTATGTTTACAACTACTATCTCAACAAGAGAATGACTGCATATCAGACAGACAAGACAACGCTCAATTACTACGCTTGTTCCGCTGACCTCACGCACCTC
>JAGVTS010000181.1 GCA_019136685.1 Bacillota bacterium
CTCCTCGCCAATCTGGGTGTAGTAGAGGCCTTTCTCGCGTAGCTGTCGAATGTCCATTCTGGTCCTACCTCCAATCATGATGTTGGCACCTCACTTGGCCACAAGGTATTGGTGCCGTTCGACGACGAGGTAGGACTATCATGCCGTAATCACAACCGATTGGAGAAAAACTGCATTTTCGGCTGTTGCTTTTCCGCAATTCCCGCTGGAGAAAAAACGCATTACCTCTAGAGACTAACTACATTTTACGGCTGGTGTTGACACCACCGTCGGTTACGCCCGGGCAAGCTTGAGTGTGCGGAATCGTATGGTTTACAGCACGGCATCGCCAAAAGCCGTACCGAAAACCACGGTCGCCAAATAGGCGCAGAAGTCTTGTTTGAGGCAACGAATCAATCTTGACGATAGTTTTGGTGGGGCAAGGGTGGCTTGCCGGAAGCCGCCCATATCGTGTACTATCTGCAGTAGGGCTCGTTCGGAGGTACTTGACTCATGACTTATCTAGGCCGACCTGTACTCATACAGAGGAGAGCTCCTCTGACTTATGCTCTCCTCGCAGCCAACATACTGGTGTTCATCGCCCTTGAGGCATCCGGCGGGTCACAGAACCCTCTGGTGCTGCTGCAGTGGGGCGCCAAGTTCACCCCTGCAATCCGCGCCGGCCAGCCCTGGCGGCTTATCACGGCCATGTTCTTGCATGCTGGTGTGCTGCATCTGGCCGTCAACTCCTACTCCCTGCACAACCTGGGGAACGTGGTGGAACGCCTTTTCGGCACGCCCCGGTTCGCGCTGATCTACTTGATTGGCGGAGTATGGGGTTCGCTGGCCAGCACATTCATGTCCGACCCGAGAGTGCTCGGAGTGGGCGCCTCAGGCGCCATATTCGGCCTCGCCGGCTGTCTCTTCTACTTCGGCCTCCGCTACCCGGCCCATTTCCGGGTGCTGGCAGGCTGGAGATTCATCGCAATCGTCCTGATCAACCTGGCAATCGGGTTCTCCAGTTCACACATTGACGGCTATGCCCACATGGGCGGCCTTGTGGGCGGTTTTGCCGCAGCCCTCGCGCTCGGTCTCCCAGCCGAACGCGCTTCGCATATCCGATCGACAGCCCGCATATGCCTCGCCATCGCAACCCTGGCCGCCATCGTTTTGGCCATCAGGCCCATCCCCACATCTACATTTGTTCCGGTGTGTGTGTCCAGCCCGGCGCCTGCGTCAGTATCCACAGCCATACTTACCTGCAGCGCTGTGCAGGTCCGCTAGAACCCCATCCGACATGTCATCCCGCATTAGCCCATCTGCGCCTCGCGATAATCGCCGAGCCCAGCCAAACGCCACTGCATAGGCTGCTGCACCCAATTGACACGGCTCTCGGGGGGTAGTAGTATATGGTTGTGCACACTTTTGTGAACACGTCCACTCGGCAGGCAACCACCACGTGTTCATGTCTATGCAGTGCCTATCAGGAGGGATCTACGTGGGCGTCTTTGAAAAGCGCATCGACACATTTCTCGCTGAATACAACGATTTCCGCGAAAAGGACCTCTACTACTACCTTCAGCAGGTAGACCAACTTGACGGCGCTCATGTCTGGATTGGCGGACGGCGCATGGTGATGTTCTCGTCATACAGCTACCTCGGCCTGCTCAAGCACCCCAGAGTGCAGGAGCGCGCCCGCGAGGCCCTAGACCGTTTCGGCACCGGTACCCACGGCGTCAGAATACTGGCAGGCACAACAGCGGCTCACGTTGAGTGCGAGCAGCGCATTGCCAGTTTCCTCGGAACCGAGGATGCCATCGCATACAGCTCCGGCTATGTTGCCAATTTGTCTACCATATCCACATTACTCGGCCGCCACGACGTAGTCATCACCGACAAACTCAGTCATGCCAGCATCATCGACGGCTGCCTGCTGTCAAACGCTGAGTTCCAGCGGTTCAAGCACAACGACCTCGACGACCTGAGGCGCCTCCTCGAGGCCGCCGCCGACAAGTTCGACGGTAAGCTGGTAATCGTCGATGCGGTATACAGCATGGACGGCGACGTCTGCCCACTTCCCGAGCTTGTGGCCCTTTGCCGCGAGTACGGCGCATGGCTGATGGTAGACGAAGCCCACTCCCTTGGAGTTTTGGGCGAGACGGGGCACGGAATCATCGAGTACTTCGGCATGTCGCCGCAAGACGTAGAGATGCTCAGCGGATCGCTGTCTAAGACCCTTCCCGCAGTCGGGGGTTTCGTCGCCGGAAGACGCGACCTCATCCAGTTCCTGCGCCACACAGCCCGCGGTTTCGTGTTCTCGGCTGCCCTCCCGCCCGCAGCCGTAGCGGCCGTCACCGCGTCCCTCGACGTCATCGAGGAGGACCCATCGCTCATCGCCGCCGTGCGCCGCAACATCCAACGGTTCGTGGGCGGGCTGAACGAGATGGGCTACGACACACTGAACACCAAGAGCTGCGTGATTCCGATAATCATCGGCAAACCCGAACCCACACTGGAGCTGACATCCAGGCTTCACAGGGACGGAATGTTCGTATCGCCCATTCTGCACCCGGCAGTGCCGATGAATACCTGCCGCCTGCGTGCCAACGTGACCGCAGGGCACACCGACGAGGATATCGACTTCGCCCTTGATCTACTACGCAGGCATGGAAGGGATATGCAGATAATCAAATGAAAGCAGTTCAGTTCGAGGGGACCGTCCCTAGGTATGTGTATTCAATGGTAGCAGGCGCCATAAACCGCAACGCATATTACGATCGATTCTCCAACATAGTGCTGAGGGACGTTCGTCGCCCCGACCTACCCACGCCCGAATGGGTCAGAATCAAGACCAGGTACGCCGGATTCTGCGGCAGCGACAAGAACCTGATACTCCTGCATGACTCGCCGTCCACATCCCCGTATGCGTCTTTCCCGTTTACCATCGGGCACGAGAACTGCGGTTACGTATCTGAAATGGGCGCCGTAGCGGCCAAACGCCTGGCCGCCGCTGCGCCATCTGGAATCGCTGCATCGGCCATCGGCATCGGCGCCCGCGTCCTAGTCGACCCGCTACTCTCGTGCGTTCCTCGGGGCATCAGCCCTGTCTGCCCCAGCTGCGCGCGGGGCGACTACTCGCTTTGCACCAACTTCACCGAAGGGTCAGTCTCGCCCGGCATGTCCATCGGAACATGCCGCGACACCGGAGGCGGATGGAGCCCCGAGTTCGTAGCCCACTACTCGCAGCTCATCCCGGTGCCCGCGAGCGTCACTTTCGAAGACGCAGTGCTCGTCGACGCGTTCTGCTCGTCGTTGCACCCCGTCATGCGCAACTTCCCGGCTGATGACTCCACGGTGCTCATCATCGGCTGCGGCGTGATCGGGCTCTCCGCAGTCGCCGCCATTCGCGCACTCGGAGGCAAAGCTCGGATTGTGGTCCTAGCCAAGCACAAATTCCAGGGCGAGGCAGCGACGCGGCTCGGCGCCGACGCGGTGGTCTACATGAGTAAGTCCCGAGACTACTACGCCGAACTAGCTGACGTCCTCAAGACGAAATTGCTCAAGCCCATGCTGGGCAAGAGAGTCGTGGTTGGCGGCGCGCACACCGTATTCGACTGCGTTGGGAGCTCCACCAGCATCGACGATGCATTGCGGTTCACGATGCCTCATGGCACGATGGTCCTGGTAGGCTTGGCCGCCTTCCCCAAAGGAGTAGACTGGACCCCCATATGGCTCAAGGAAGTCCAAGTGCGCGGATCGTTCTGGTGCTCGACCGAGCAGTTCGAGGGCAAGACTATGCGCACCTACGAGATCGCAGTGGAACTACTC
>JAGVTS010000221.1 GCA_019136685.1 Bacillota bacterium
GAATTTGATGCGCTTGACGCCGGCTGCCTCAATGAGCTGTGCAAACTCGCGCTGGCCGAGGTTGTTGGATTGGAGCGGGCAACCAAGTGTATCCCGCCGGCGCGGCGACGGCTCCTTTGCAAATACCAGCCCATGATCGTGATACGCCGGCCCGGCCGCTAGCCGGATCTCGAGCTGATGTACCCTGTGGGCCTTAAGCAGTGCCAAGGTATCAGGCATCAACTGTATGGTGCGCAGCCGCCGGCCCTTGGTGGGCCCGTATATGGGCCGCCGGCTTGCACGGGCTAGGCTGCGCCGGACAGTAAGGGCCTCGGCACCCCAATCGATATCCTCCCATTTCAGCCCGCACAGCTCCCCTTTACGCATACCCGTGTCTAACGCCAAGGTAAATAGGGCAGCCCATTGGGGCCCGGCATTATGGGCCGCCGCTAGAAATCGCTGGGCCTCGTGCGGCTCCCAGCAGTGCTTGGTGGCCTCTTCCTGCGAGTCCTCTCCGCGAGTCTTACTTGGCTTGCCGGTCATGCGCCTGGCAACGTTGTCTTCAACAAGACGCTCATTGACTGCGGCCTCCAGCGCTGATTGCAGCAGTATGTAATGCACCTGGCATGTGTTAGCGACAAGTTTTCGTCCGACAACATCGAAATACTGGCGGAGGTGCGTGGTGCGTAGGCGCTGCAGGGGTATGTCTCCAATTTCGGGCAACATGTGGACCCGGATGATAGACTCATATGTCTCTACTGTACGCCCCGGTACTTTGGATTGTGTCAACAGCTCCTCACGCGTCATACCCACCTCGACGCCATACTCCGCGGTGAGCCACTCCCTAAGCCAGTCGCCCAGGGTCATGCGCTCCGGCGCCTTCCGTCATAGTGAGTGCCACCAGATGCGCGGATCTCATACTTCTGATCCTTCACGAGTTCTTTGATGTGGCCCTCGCCGTATCCCCGGCGGAACTTGGCCTTTCTACGTGACACTAGGATCACCTCCACTTGACTCATCTTCCAGTTCCAGAAGCTTGTTTTGCAGCCTTTCTATTTCGTGCTCCAGAACGGTTATACGGTCTGATAAAGATTCATGATCATCTGTGCCCGTGCTGATCGCACATCGGAAGTTAGAAGAACCAGTAATGTTGACACGAAGTTCACCCGCTGCTAGCTTCTTGGGTAGCAAGAACACAATCTCATAGTTCAGGTGCACAGGCACATCAAGAAAGTAGTAGGCGCCCATGGATTTGGTGATTCTGTTGTGTTCATGTTCCCACCCGCACAATTCGTTTACTATGAATGAATTGCTGCACGTGTACAGATGCGTTATGGCTAGGTCAGCCTCCTTTCCTCGATCCAGAGGCTGCTTCTGCAAAACCGTAAGTATTACTGGAGTGAAGTGTTCTTCGAAGTGTTCTGTGAGTTGCTGCTTTGACATTGTGCGGTTATGTTCTTTTGCAGCTCTATCTAGCATACGCGAAAAGTGAGTGTCGACGGCAAATGGCTGCAGTCCCTCAAAAACGTACACATCATCGCTCAGGGTATCCCATCCCTTTGAGATTGAAAACCTAAACGTATCGTCTTCATAAAACCCGTCAGCCCATACAGCTTGTCCCGTTAGGCTGATTTGCATGGCCAGTGCCAAAACAAGCAAGATCGTAAAGACTACAGAGCGCTTCATAACGACACCTCCACTTGATGTTCTATATCTGGGATGCATCATCGGCTAGAGCAAGACATCCGAAGTGCCTACACATAATGGCGAAGCTCGTTGAGGGCCAGTATGCCGTGAGCAGTTTGACTAACTGGCAGATACGTGGATCATCCAATGATAGGTTGATATTGAGAATCAATGTAGCGGGTATATGGTGTGACGAGAGAATGATTGCTGCTGCATTGCCGATATCTGCCTGAGCGACACGCGGAGCGTTTGCGGGTACTGGGACTAGTGGATCATTTGAAACGGCATGACGAGCCAATGCGGACATTGTCATCCTCCTATCATCCTCCTAGTTGTGGTCGCGGCGCTCCTCGGCAATCAGGACACCCACTACCCGAATCACCCTACGGATTGTTTCCGGGTCATCGCATTGGGCGAGCTGCTGAATCAGCAACTGCAAATCCTCGCGGTCTTTGATGAGGCGCCTGCCTTTGTCCTAGATCTTCCGGATGGCTATGATGCGTGGTGGATTGCAGTGGATGTTTGTTCCCTCACCACCAGAGGAGACGCGCCATGACATATAACATTCGTTTACAGTTCGATCGAACACGGCATCATACACGCTTCCGGATTGCATTTGGAACCGGATCGAGTAATCAGTGGCTGCGACGAAGCGTTCTGCCTTGCTGGTGACAAGGTCAGGCATTGCAGAATCCAGCAGCTTCCTAAGCGCATGTCCAGTCGTCAGACTCTTCGATATCCGCCAGTCTTCTGAGAGATACTGTAAGGCCGCATCGAAGTTGTCGGCTTGGAGCGCTGCTAGAAAGGCACCTATAACAGCATATTGAGTTACAGGCGTTTCTTGTATCAGGATGAACTCGCCTAGAACTGCGTCGAATGCATAGATTTCGCGTACATGAGGGGCAATAGAATACATGCTTTGGTAGTTGCAATAGGCCATATCAAGATCGTCATCAACGACAAAAGGTAGTGCCCCTTGCTCGGCCCACACATCACTGAAGGCGAAGTTGATTACTTTTCCATTCTCTATGACGAAGTCGCCTCCACTAACCTTGAAGAAGACACCTGTTTCATCGATCATATAGACCGTGGGAGACAAGTGACTGGTCCAATACCATCCGGTCAGTACAATGACCGGCTTGCCGGCTAGCCAGCATTTCTCTGTGGCGAACCGGCTATATCTTTCATCAACATTGCTCGAGATATTCAAAGTGCGTGTTTGCCCATCGGAGGCCGTAACGGCCAATGAGACAATCTTTCGATCCCCTCCAAAATCCAAGTCATGAGGGTCGCAGAATATTGCAAGTGCAAGATTCTCGTGGCTTGCTTCGGTCATAAGAACACTTGAAATAGCCGCATCTCGCAGCCATTCGCATTCCTGAGCCGCTGCCATAAATATGTTATGTATAGCATCGTTAGCTGTGCAAGGCGCCACTGTGACTAGTGCGGTAATTGTGAATAACAGCAAGATGCGCGTAGTTGCCGTAGATCGCATTAGAACACCTCCTCAGGTCGGAGGACATATTCGACCAAAACTACGAAATTCCTTCCAGCTCATGGGGTTGCCTACGGTTTGCCAACGCAGTTTCCATGTGGCATGCAAATCAGAGTTTGCCGCATTATCGAATATCTCTATGGAGCGCCTTGCTATCTTTTTGAAAGGAGCCGCCACGCGGGGCTTCTTTGTATTACGCGGCTAATCGTATGGGGGCATCATCTAAAGCCCTCACAGTCGAGTCTGGAGGGGATGAATCATGCCAAGAATATACCGAGGACATGCCGAAGTGTTTACGCCCAGGTATACGTTCTGGCCATGTTCTGGCCAAGTTGTGTCGTGCAAACCGTGAATTCCGTGAATTCCGACAAGGAAGGCGCCGACAAGAGGCCAGCTAGATCCCTTGACGCCAGCTTAGACGATTTCCAGATTCTCGGCGGGTTCAAGTCCCGCCTTCGGCACCATTATTCTTCTCGGGCAGGGGCGATTCCCCGCCCGTTTTTGATTTTGAGCGAGGACTTCTGCCGGAATCAGCAAAAGTGCTTCATCG
>JAGVTS010000154.1 GCA_019136685.1 Bacillota bacterium
CGCGTTGCTGGGCGCGACAATAGAGCGTCTGGCGTACCGTCCACTGCGCGGAGGATCTCGCATGGCTCCGCTCATCTCGGCCCTGGGAGTGTCAATCATACTCGAAAACGCAGCAATGCTCCTCACCTCCGGACGCGCCAAAACGTATCAGACAGAGCTGATCTTCCCGCAGACTTGGGCAGTGCACGTGGCGGGGGCAACCATCTCCGCCACGCGCATCGCCATGCTCGCCTCGTCAGTGGCAATCATGATCCTCCTGGACATTGTGGTGTCGCGCACCCGGTTCGGGCGGGCCATGCGCGCGACAAGTCAGGATGCCGAGGCGGCTGAATACATCGGCATCCGCACGACAGCAGTAATCGCAGGAACATTCATAATAGGATCGGCACTCGCGGGAGTGGCCGGCGTGATGGTCGGCCTCTACTACACGCAGATCGACTTCATGATTGGGTTTTCCGCCGGACTCAAAGCGTTCACAGCCGCCGTGCTCGGAGGAATCGGCGATTTTCGGGGCGCCGCCGCCGGCGGACTGCTCCTAGGGCTCGCCGAGAGTATCGGGGTGCTCATCGCACCGCCGGTGTACAAAGACGCAATTGTGTTCGCAGTCCTTATCATCACTCTGATCCTGCGCCCGTCCGGGCTGCTCGGCAAGCAAGTGAAGGCAAGGGCCTGAGGCATGAGGCACACATTCTTCGACATCAGCATCGTCTACCATATCGGCGGAAAACGGAGGCTGGAGACAAAGTGAGTCTAAAGACCATACAAGACAAGGCTATTCCACGGGCGTGCGCCGACAGTCGGGCGCGCCGACTGGCCAGCCTCCCACGAGCGCTCGTCTTCGCCGCCTACGCCGTATTGCTGCCATTGCCGCTGCTCCTCAGGAATTACTACCTTATCCGGGCGGGCGGGTCAGTGGGCGTCTACCTGATCCTGGCCGCGGGACTTTCCATCGTTGCGGGGCAGGCGGGTCTACTCGACCTGGGGTACGCCGGCTTCTACGGCATCGGCGCTTACGTCTACGCGCTGCTGGCATCGCCCAAGTTCGGGCTACATTCTGCATTCATCCCGGCCGCAGCAGCCTCCGCGCTGGCCGCCGCGCTTGCCGGCCTCGCGGTGAGCCTGCCTACACTCCGGCTACACGGCGACTACCTGGCAATGGTCACCCTCGGGTTCGGGCAGATCGTGAGGATCCTGCTGAACAACATGGACCGACCGATTAACATCACCAACGGTCCCAATGGAATCGTGGCTATCGATCCGCCCAGGATACTCGGGTTCACCTTCGGCTCTCTGGAGTCATCATACATCCTCATTTGGGCCTTTGCCCTGATCATCCTGGCCGGAATTGCGCGCATTGTCGGCTCCAAAACGGGACGCGCATGGAACGCGCTGCGCGAAGACGAGACCGCTGCCTCATGTATGGGCGTCAACGTCCGACGCTACAGGGTATCGGCATTTGTGACCGCTGCCGCCATCGCAGGCTTCGCAGGCGCACTTTTCGCATCGTGGCAAGGCGCGGTGTTCCCGCAGAACTTCACCATGTCCGAGACCATCGCGCTTTACTGCATGGCCATCCTCGGAGGCATACGCAGCATACCCGGGATCATGCTCGGCGTGCTCGTCCTGCAAGTCCTCCCCGAGGTCCTGCGAGCCTATAGCATATACCGGATGCTGATATACGGCTTCGCCCTGGTGCTACTGGCCGTGTTCCGCCCGCAGGGGCTGATCGCCCAGGGCGAAAGGCTGGTAGGCATTCGCCGCAGGCCTCTTCCAGATTCGCGAAGCTCGACACAGAATTCGACAGATGGGATCAGTGCCGGCGCCGATACGGAGGCCGACACCGGTGCCAAGGCCGAGGCTAAGCCCGTGCCCGCTGCAGCCCCGGTCCCAGCACAGACAGCAGTACTCGAGGCGTCCGGCCTGAGCTGCAACTTCGGAGGACTTACAGCTGTATCGAACGTCAGTTTCGAGGCCTACGCCGGCGAGATCCTGGGGCTAATCGGGCCCAACGGCGCGGGCAAGACCACACTGTTCAACTTGATCACAGGCCTAGTCAAGCCATCTGCAGGAGAAGTGCGCATTCAAGGCCAAACAGCGACAGGGCTCGATCCGCACCAGGTGGCATCCCTGGGAGTCGCACGGACCTTCCAGCATATCCGCCTGTTCGAAACACAGTCAGTACTCGAAAACGTCCTGGCAGGCTGTCACCTGCGGGGGCGCAGCGACGTTCTCGGAGCGTTGGCACGATCGACCGCGCACGCGAACCAGGAGGCGCAGGCAGTGGCCCGGGCCCGGGAGGCCCTGGCTTTGGTAGATGCCTCGTTCCTGACCCACGAAGCTTCGCTGGTCCGCCATCTGTCGTACCCCGACCGTCGCCGAGTTGAGGTAGCTCGCGCCATCGCAACAGGCGCCAAGCTGCTGCTACTGGACGAACCCGCTGCCGGAATGACTCCTGAGGAGATCACGGCGATGGTAGACGATATCGTAGCCCTTCGCGACCAAGGCTACACAATCGTCGTCATCGAACACCACATGGACCTCATAGCCGCAGCGTGCGACCGAGTAATAGCGATAGACCACGGCGAAGTCATAGCCGCCGGCACCCCGCCTGAGGTAGCCGCAAATCCCGAGGTAATCCGCGCGTATCTGGGTTCGGCGAAGACCGCCTCCGCACCGATGTCACCACCACCGCCCGAGGCGCCTACATCGCGATCCACGCCTATCCTGGAGCTCGCCGGCGTGCACGCGTCCTACGGCCCGGCTGAAGTCCTGCAGGGAATAGACATTGAGGTCCGCCCAGGCGAGGTCGTCGCGCTGCTCGGGGCGAACGCAGCCGGCAAGAGCACGGCCATCAAGACGATAATGGGCAGACTGCGCCCGTCAAGCGGTGAGATACGCTTCGCGGGGCGCCGCATAGACGGACGCCCCACTAATGAGATCGTGCGGATGGGAATCGGCATCGTGCCCGAAGGACGCCGGGTATTCTACGAGCTGACAGTGCTCGAGAACCTAGAGGCCGCGGCAGAAGCTCAAGCGGCGCCCGCGACTACATTCGTGCGGGGAGCCAAGAGCACAGCCAGGAACCACTCTGCCGCCGAGAGCCAAATCGAGCAGGTACTTGCCCTCTTTCCGGTGCTGGCCGAGCGCCGCAACCAGCCGGCAGGGACACTCTCAGGCGGCGAACAGCAGATGCTCGCGATCGCCCGTGCTCTGGTAGCCTCACCGCAGCTCATATGCATGGACGAACCGTCCATGGGCCTAGCTCCAATCATGGTTGACCGAGTGATGGACGCTATCCGCAAGATCAACCGCTCCGGCACGGCTGTGCTGCTTGTGGAGCAGAACGCGCAGGCTGCACTATCTGTGGCAGACCGAGCCTATATCCTCCGAGACGGACGGATCGTCGCGTCCGGAACCTCTGGCGAGATGCTCGCTGACGGCAAGCTGGCCAGCGCCTATCTGCTCTAGGCCCCGATTCCCGGTGCACCCAGGATCCCTCACGGGTTCGCACGATCCTCGATCACCGAAGGCTGCGCCGGAACCTGCGGCGATGGAATCAGTCGCTGCATCACCCAGGCTATGGCGATCGACGCAACCACGGTCAGCCCTAGGCGCAAGAGAGCGAACTCGACGCCCATGAACTTTGCTTCCATCATCACTGTGGGTATCTTGCC
>JAGVTS010000028.1 GCA_019136685.1 Bacillota bacterium
ATATTGATGCTGCCCGTGGCCCCGGCCAGTCCGGGCACGCATGTTTTCCAGCCGCCCTCGCCATCGTTCATCGTAGTCGTGTCAAGCGTGTCGATGCCCACGTCCAGCGACCAGTCGCCCACCTTCTTGACCTCGGTGGCGCTGAGCATCACTTTGCCGCCGTATCCGGCTACTGCCATCTATTAACCACTCCTGTAACCGCCCGAGCCTGATCGCTCCAGGCGGAAATTGCATGAGCAAAGCGGGCGACCGTTGTCGTCCGCTCCTACCGGCGTTATATCGCCAATCATCCAGATTCCGATGTAATGCGTGTCGCCTATCGTTGTTCCGGGTTTACCTAGCAGAGCATCCTTGACCGCCTGCGCCTTGGCTTGGACTATTGGGTATTCAGCGCTGCCCGGCTTGCCCCGTATCATCACCTGCACGGTGGGCCGGTCGTGCTGCCATTTGGGGTCTGGGGCGAATCCTCCTGTGTCCTTGACGTGTATCGTGCGGTCAGGAGTCGCCTCCATGGTCATGCCCTGCGTGATACGCCAGTCCGCTGTTATGGTGCGTGTGCCCACACCCGCCGCAACCAGCATGTCCGCTATGTCCTTGCATGGTGCATTCACTTCAACGCCTCACCGCCCCGCTTCCTGATTGCCTCCGGCAGTCTATCTGCCGCGTCCTGCACTGCGGCCTGTAGGTATTTGGACCGACCGCCTTTGGGATGGTCGAAGTCGTCTCGTTCGTGTTGCACAGCCGCGTAGGGCACGCCGAAACCGATTGTCACGATGGGTTTCGTGCCCTCCGGTATGTCGCCGCCGTCCACAACATCAGTGCCGCCTTCGCCCGTGCCCTTTGCAATCAGTTGCCCGGGATTCCCGGATACCTCATAGACAGCAACTTCTTTGCCGCTCTTGCTCGTAACGGTAGTCGCAGTTAATGCAACATCTTCACCCCACGCCAATGAGCCGGATCGCCGGAGATCACCCGTATCAACTGGAGCATCCCGCACGGCCTGCCCGAGTGCGGCAAGCCCAACGTCACGGACTGCTTCCGCCGTCAGGCCATCAATCTCGCCCAGTTTGGCGTTGAGCTTGGCAATCGCGTCATCCAGCCCTTCCAGTCGCGCCGCCATCACACGTACACCTGCCAGTGGTCGGTAGCGCGTAGCGCCGTCCAGCCCCACGCGTTCCAAGATGCTCATAGGTTCTCTGGCGTCGCTCGACGGCTCACCTGCGTGACGCCCTGGCGCTATGCGGCCCTGTAGGTCAATGGGTTGCGGCAGCCAGTAGACTGCGCTTGCCACTAGTTCCCTGCCATCCTTGCCCCGTATGAGCTTCGTGGTGCCCTGATATCTGCACCGGAGCGCCTGCGGCGCACCATATCCCCCGCCGCCCCACTCGCCGCCTTCGCCCGGCGGCCAGTAGGTGCACTCCTGCATCATTGTTGCGATACTAGACAATGGGCACCGCCCCCACCAGCCACGGCCTGAGCAGCAACTTAGCCTGCGGCGATAACAGCCCACCTGATTGAGTCCGCGCCAGCGCCGACTTGTCGTAGCTCTCGGAAGCGTCGCCGATGCTGACGCTTGTAAGGCCCTCGCGCTGTCTCGCCGCTCTCTGCGTATCCTGCGAGAGGATGGCAAGCGCCTCCTCGCATGTCGCCGCCTTGACCGCCTCGGGCACCGTCGTATCGGCATTCCACGCGCCCCACCAGTAAATGGCTCGGGGAAATGCGAGAGGCTGCGCATCATCCGTCTTGCGTCCTCGCAGCCTCTGCACGTCTATTGAACGCGTGGCGGTGGCAAGCGCTTGCGCTTTGTGGACTTCGGTGGCTGCTCGCCACTGGTCGGCCCCGTATCGGTCGCCGAAGTAGGTATCGGCGTATTCGATGTCGGCGTAGCTGTTGGACATGGGGCCTCCACCTCCTCATAGTCGGGCGAAAGGGCGAGCCTCTCTGCCAGTTCGCCCTCCGCCAGCCAGATCAGTCCCGTATTACGATTGCGAACCCACACGCTAGACTCCTCTGGGCAGCAATACCGGTCGGATCGTCATGGTAACGCCTACCGCGTACGGGTCGATGTAAAGCTGCTCATTGGCCTGCTCGAAACGCATGGATTCAAACGGCCCCACGTAGATGTCGGATTGCGCAGGGACAGCCACTACCAGATCGCCCAGCCCTGCACGAGCATAAACGCCCTTGCGGATTATGATCTGGTTTTCTCCCGCTCCATTGGCCAGCGCCGTTGCAGCCATTGCCGCGACTACGCCCGCGCCTGAATTAGCGGCTACGTTGGCGACAGACACAAGGGCCGCCGCCGCAGGAACCGCCTCGATAGCAGCCTTTACGTTAGCCGCGGTGGAGGTTATGGCCTTATTCGCGTCGGTAGCAAGCGATACAGTAATGGTTGTACCAGACACGCTCACGCCGATCTTCGCGTCGGCGGCTGCGGGGTCCACGTATGCGATTTTGATGGTGTTACCGAAATGCCCCTTGAGTTTCGATGTAAACTTCAGATCGTTGTTGTCGCCGACCAGGTTTGTGCTCAACGTCGCCTTGGCCTCTGCCTCGGTGTTGATGATGTTTAGGATGGTGCGCTCCGTGCAAACCGTGGTGAGCGCAATCCCGTTAGCCACGTCAGCCGCGACCACGTCGTGATACTTGGCATGGATATCCTTGACGGCATCCCACGCCAGATCGCCCGTGGTGAGTGCTGTCCTCGCCATATGATTCACTCCCTAAATTGGTCAAGGCGCGGATAAACCGCGCCTGCCTGTTTACGCCTTGGATGCTGTGAGGACGGCGAGAGCCGTCGGACGCACTGTCTTGCCGCCGTAGAGATGCAAGCCCTTCACTGCGTCGGCAAAGCGCCTCTCAGGACGGTATGCCTCTACCTGGTTGACCTGCTCGGCATAGCTCCATGCGATGGAATGCCCGGCGATGATCTTGTAAAGTGCGCCGTTGGTGTTCGGCACGTTGTTGCTCTTCAGCACGTCGAAACCAGCCGCCCGGCCGATGTAGCCGTTAAGCAGTCTCTGCTCGCTGCCCTCTGTGCCGCTCTTGATGAACCTGTCATCCTTGAGCATGAGCCCTTCAAACCACGGAGGAACAATAACCCAACGCCCTACTTCGGGCACATCGTTGTCGTCGAGCACGACGCTGAGATCAACAAGGTACTCGTAGGCGTCGGTCTTTGCCGGGATGATAGGGTTGAGGTCGTTGCCTATGACGTTGCCCGCCGCTACGTCGGTATACAGACCGGCAATATACTGGTCGGCCACGTTGCGAAGCGCATAAGCGGCCTCGCGCATGGCAGCGTCCATCATCTTGGGATGCTGCTGGATCTTGTCTACGTCGTCAACCTGGAAATGGAAATACTTCTGCTGTGTGATCTGCAGAAGCGTCTCGGCGTCATTGAGAGTCTCCGCCGGATTCATGTCCTGGTTCTTGACGTAGTTATCTACCGTCACAGCCCCAATGCTATGGATTTTGACGGTATCGCCCTTCTCCTGTATTTCGCCCTCGTAATCCCTGTTGATTACGCCGGGCTGGGCGTATACTAGGATTTTCCGCAGGTTCTCTAAGAGTCTCGCGCTCCAGATCTGCGGGATGAAACTGTTCAGTGCCACTGAAATCTCTCCCTACTTGATTAGCCCCTTGCTCATCTGCTCAGAAATCTCTGCCCAGTGCTTATTGATCTCGTCAGCCGACATGCGCTCTAGCTCAGCCCTGGTGTAGATCTTGCCGGGCATGTTGCCTGACGCCGCGGGATTAGTGGCCCCGCCTACCGACTGGGCGCCCTTCTGTCTCAGAAGATAGGGCTTGTCCTTGATTAGAGCCTTCAGGGCGTCCTCGACGCCCTGGGTTGTGCCGTCCTCTGCTACACTCACCGCGTCCCTGTCCATCAGCGCATACGCTGCGTCAGGATCTACAATGTCGAGAGCGACGGCGGTTGCCTTGACCTCTGCCCTGAGTAGTCGCTCATTAGCCGTGCGCATGGCGTCCTGCGCCTTCTTTTCCGCCGCTTCCTTCTCGGCTTTGAGCCTCTCGGTCTCGGTCATGGCGGCCTTCTTGCGTTCCTCGTCCACCTTGGCCGCAAACTCGGTCTCCCATTTCTTGCGTTCCTTGGCTAACTCGGCTTCCCACTTCTTGCGCTCCTCGATGCGAACGGTTCCCGCGACCCTGTTGAGTTCGGACTGAGGAACCATTTTGTCAGCGGTTTGTTCCGTGCTGTCCGGCACGTTCGGCGTAGCAGATGCCTGTTCGGGCGCCTGCTCCGGTGTCGTCGCCTTGGTCTCTGTGTCTGCCATGGTCTACCTCCCGTTTAAGGCCCGTCGGCCATAACCGGCTTTAGCCCGCCGTAGGCATGAAAAACACGCCTCTTGGCGTGTGGGGAATGCGTATGGTCTACTCGGTCACTCGCAGGGGTTCTTCTTCCACGTCATCGCGCAAGCTCTCCGGTATCGGCATGGCCTGCGCCAGTGCCGCTGCAAGTGCATCTGTCGCCAGCTCCCACTCTCTATGCAGCACGTCGCCGCCAACTGTTTGCAATTCAACACCGGCATTGCTGAGCAGCATCCGCGCAGTCTGGTATAGCCCATAAGTGCACAGGTGCAGCATCTCATGTGCGGCACACTCGCTGATCGCCGCAGCAGGCCGGCTGCATATTTCCTCCGTCAGCTGTAGTAATGCGGCGTAGCGCTGGGTATTCGGCGATAC
>JAGVTS010000233.1 GCA_019136685.1 Bacillota bacterium
GGCGGAGGGGTCACACCTGTTCCCATTCCGAACACAGTAGTTAAGCCCTCCTGCGCCGATGGTACTTGGCGGGTAACCGCCCGGGAGAGTAGGTCGCCGCCGGATTTTTGATTTCCCGGAAGTATAGCGCATCCTAGCAGGAGCTGATCAGGGGCAGTGTGGCTTCTCGACTCGTACATCACGGTTCTTGTGATCTCATACGTGATCGGGGCGCTGCCCTCCATGGGCGCCTGGGCGCTGTGGCTTTCGCCGGTGCTGCGCGGGATGGCTGCGGTCGGCTTAGCCCGCGTCCTGGTGGGCACGCCCATTGCGATGGCTACTGCCGGGCTTGCTGTAGTTGTGGGCGCGACGTGGTCCTTCATGGCGCCCGGGCGAAGAGGGCTGACGGTGCCCGCCGCTTGCGGCGTATGCCTCGTGATATCGCCCGCGGCCGCTGCGCTCAGCGGGACTGCGGCATGGTTCGCAGGCAGGCCACGGCGCGAACGGCACGGTGCTAGATCGCTAATGTCCACGACCGTGGGGGGGATTCTGTATCCTCCCTTGGTGTGGTGGTTTGAGCGGTTCGACCTTCATCTGATTCTTGCTGCTGTTCTCTCGCTGATCTGCATATACGAGGCACTACCCAGGTTTCCCGATGCCCTGCGCGACCGGCGTGCGCGCGCTGGATGTGATCCGGAAGTCAGGCTTGGCATGCTCAAGGCGATAATGTCGCGCGTGGGCACGGCGGCGCTGGTCATTGGCGTTGCGGCGCTGATTCTGCTCAACAGGCATGTGTACCGTGGCTTCGGGGCAGACGCGGGAATATTCCGACGAGGTTCTGTGGAGTTCAGCCTGGTTGCGCTCACTTTCGACGACGGCCCGAACCCGGAATATACCCCGGCCATACTAGACGCGCTCCGAGATGCGGGTATCCATACCACGTTCTTTCTCGTGGGCGAGGAGGTGGAACGCTATCCCGATCTCGCCAGGCGGATCGTGGAGGAGGGGCACGAGGTTGGGTCTCACACATATTCGCACAGGAACATGATGGGCCTTGGCCCGCCCCATATGGAAGACGAGATAGTCTGGGCTGAGGAGGCTATCGCACGTGCGTGTGGAGAGCCGCCCAGGCTTTTCAGGCCGCCCAGAGGTCTGTACGATGAGCGACTCATTCAAGCGCTGCGTGCCAGAGGCTATGCCATGGCCTTATGGTCGATAAGCTCCATGGACTGGACGGAAGCGTCTGAGGCAAGTATGGTCCATCGCCTATCCAGAATCGTTAGGAATGGCGACGTCATCTTGTTCCACGACAGCGGCGGCATTGTAGCCGGCAGCGGCGGGTCCAGAATCAACACTGTGCGAGCTCTTCCGCATGTCATAAGTAACCTCAAAGACCGCGGCTTCGGTTTCGCCACCGTCTCGCAGCTGATGTTCATATCGGGGCTGGCCGGCGAAGAGCCGTGACAGAGCAAGGGGGCGAAGGACGTGGGAGTGCGCAAGGTGCTGCGCTCGGATGCCCATGACATAGCAGGTATCTTCATCCGCGCCTTTCCCGAGTCTGTGACGCACTACTACGGGGCAAAAGCACCGCCGATCGACGGGTTTCGCGACATCTTCGCCTTCCTTTCGCGGGCGGAGCGCGAAAACTTCCTTGTGTACGAGGAGTCCGGGGCGGTGCTCGGCTATGTCGTCGTTCCGAGAAGCATGGGGCAAGTATGGGCCAAGGCGATGCTGGGAGGCCACGTGTTCGTGTGGGCATTCAAGTGGATGGCCGGGAAGTACGGCATCTCCCCGGCTCGTATAGCGACGATACTCGGGAACAAGTTGCTCTTTGCCGCATACTCCGGCCGGCAACTGCTACGGGGCCATGCTCAGGTCCTGTCGGTGGCAGTGGATCCGAGCGCCCAGGGGCGCGGAATCGGCAGGCAGCTGGTTCAGGCCGGGCTGGGACTACTGCGCCGGCAAGGCGTCCGTACAGTGAAACTGGAGGTGAGGCCTGACAACGAGCCTGCCAGACGCCTTTACTCCAGCCTGGGCTTTCGGGAGACAGGCAAGTCCCGCGATAGCCAGGGCCAGTGGACTGTGATGATCGCCCACCTCCGGCCAGACCCTCAGTCTTCCTGAATCCCGACGCCGGCAAATGGCCCCGGCCCTACCGGCGCACCAACCTTGCGAGAGGCGGCGTAGCAAGCTCGATTGCGCCGTGTTCGCACACTTCCTGGCAGCAGTAGCAGCGTACGCATTTGTTGTAGTTGATCTGCGCCTTCCCATCGCGCATCTCTATCGCCCGTGCGGGGCAGGCTCTGGCGCATATAGTGCACCCTCGACACCCGCCTGGGTTGACGCTGGGCCTCGTGGTTAATAGGTTCCTGAGGACTCTGCCCGTTCTGCCCGACATGAGTCTCTGCCGTGCAGACGTGCGCACGGAGCGCGGAACTCGGAATCCGTTGGTCTTCAGCGCGTCAATGGGCGGTCCCGCCAGATCAATCTGGCGCAGGGACGCCGTACCCAGGCCCATCTGGGCCGCGATTCTGATAGGCGGCGACTCGAGAGGGTCTATGCCCACTATTCGGCAGGCGACCGCGTCTACGGCTACGCCGTCTGCGCCCGCCAGCATCAGGCCGAGAGGCGCCGGATCGCCGTTACGCGGCCCGTTGCCGTCCATCCCTATTATGCCGTCGAGTATCGACAAAGCCGGCCGTGCGGCTGCGTAGATCTCTGCAAGCAAACGCGAGAACGCCTCGCGGTCCTGGAACCGCAGATGGTACTGGGCCTTTTGCGTTCCGCAGATCACACCGAACATGTTCTTCACGCATCCGGTATAGACCACTAGGCCGTGCGACTTGACCTTGGGAAGGTTGATCACGACGTCTGCCGTAGCGACCGGCTCCGCTATGGGGAGCGACGGGACCAGATGCCCCGGCTCCAGTTGGACCTCGGTCCAGGTGTCGAAAGGGACAACAGGCACTTCGAGTTCCTCGATAACCGGAAGGAGACCGGATTTCCGGGCCGCCGTCGAGAAGCCTTCATATCCGGGGCTTTCGCCGACCACAGGCCTGCCGCCTGCGTCGCGCACCTGTTCAACCACTGCCCGCAGCACTTCAGGATGGGTAGTTGCTCCGCGCTCAGGCGGCGTGCCGTGGATCAGGTTCGGCTTTATCAGGACCGTTTGGCCTGTCGACACGAAGGATTGCATGCCGCCCAGAGGCGCCAGCAATGCCTGCACTGATTCCTTCACGCGCGCGGTGTCGTAGTCCGGACACCTTACAACAGAGACTCGCGATTTGCACACTGCCGTACATCACTCCTTATACAGCCTTATACACTTAGCGCGTGTCGGTGTCAACGGCAATGCCTGGTGTGATGATTGCTACGCGGCAGAAGGGCTTGCCATTGATTATAAAGAATAGCTATAATAAGCTAGTGAGACCTCACGATTTGCTGCATATTGTGGTTTGATAGGCGGTGGTCCGAAGTGGAGCTGGACAGGGATTCACGTACCCCTCTTTACCAGCAGATCTACGACATATGGCGCACGCGCATCGAAAGCGGCGAAGTGCGGCCGGGCGACAGAATTCCGACCGAGCGTGAGCTCTGCGATATCTACGAGGTGAGCC
>JAGVTS010000187.1 GCA_019136685.1 Bacillota bacterium
CAAAGCCACGAACCTTTTCAAATTGGTCGCCCCCCAGCATTTGATATTCGCCCTATACTGGCCTAACCGAGAACAACCTCGACCCTGTGCGTCTTCCCATCACGAAGAGCCGGTAGCAGGGCGCCGCCTACATCCAGTCCGTCTAGCGTCATCTTCGCGACTCCCCGTGACACATGTTCAGGATTGAGTACAGTGATCTCGTACGTCGCGCCTCGAAACACACGCCTCATGGAGAACCCGTCCCAGTGTGCCGGAATGCAGGGATCGATACGCAACCCGTCCCATTCGGGCCGCACGCCAAGTAGCCATTCTGACCCCACACGAAACAGCCATGTAGCCGAACCGGTATACCAGGTCCATCCCCCCTCGCAGTAAGCATGGGAATCCGGGCCGGCAGCATTGCCCGCGGTCACGTAGGGCTCCGCCTTGTATGTATCCGGCGATAACCCGCACCTCACGGGGCAAATGGCCTCGTACATTCGCCAGGCCTCGGACGCGTCTCCCATCATTACTGCAGCGATTACGGCCCATGCGGCAGCATGGGTGTAGCGTCCGCCGTTCTCACGCGCCCCCGGCGCATACCGACTCAGATAACCGATTTTCTCATCAGGCTCGCCGTAAGCAGGCGAGAGGAGCACAGGTCCGCACTCCTTTGAAAGGTGCTTGACCACCGCGTCCCACACCCGCCAGGCCCGCCCGCCTGCAATGCCGCTCAGTATCGCCCACACCTGAGCGTTGAGGAATATCCTGCCGTACTTGCAGCTGGGAGCGCCTATCATCATGCCGTCATCGCACGTTGCACGTATGTACCACCCGTCGCGGTTGTCGTCACGGCTGCCGTCGCTCCAGCCGTAGGTGTTCACGGCCTGCGCAAGGCGCCGGCATGAGTGCTCGTACCTATCGGCAACGCCCGTCTCACCACGGCGTCGGGCGATATGCGCAAGATCCGGGAGGATGGCGCAGAGGAACTCGGCCAACCACACGCTCTCTCCGCGCCCGGCTGTGCCCACGGCGCTCAGCCCATCGTTCCAGTCGCCGCCGAGTATCAATGGAAGGCCCCGCTCACTTCGCCTCAGCAGACTGAGGTCAACGGCGCGCAGGCAATGCTTCCACACACTCTCCGGCTCTCCGTCGCGGTAGGGGACCTCCATGTCTAGCAGCCCGAAGTCCTCCGTCTCCTTGAGATAACTTATAGTGACAACCGGAAGCCACAGCAAATCGTCGGAATAGAGGCCCCCGCCGCCGGTTTCGGAAATCGGATGCCACCAGTGGTCCACATGACCGTCAACGTATTGATGTGCTGCATGGAGGGTGATCTGCTCTGCGGTGTGTGACGGGTCAAGCGGAAGGAAGATCTGACTATCCTGGAGCTGATCGCGGAAGCCGTAGGCCCCGCCCGACTGGTAGTAGCCGGTCCGCCCCCACATGCGGCCTGAAATCGCCTGATACGGAAGCCAGGTGTTGCTCATCAGATTGAAGGCGTCATCCGGCGTGTTCACCTGATACGGCGCGAGGAGCTGGGCCCAGAACCGGGCGGCACGCTTTTGCGCCATTTCGGCTTCCAGTGGGTCGCGATACTTGGATATAAGTGCGCGGGCTTCTTGTTCATGACCTTCCAAAACGGCCCCAAGCACGAAAGACACGCGTCTGCTTTCGCCGGGCGGGATCTTCACCTTGACGTGAATAGATCCAATGGCATCAGTCCATTTGCCGCTCGAATTCGAAAGGAAGCCTCGTTCCACCGCAGCGGGCTTTGTCATGTCGCCGTACATCCCCAGGAACGCTTCTTTGTCTCCCTCAAAGCCCTCCGGGGCAAGGCTTGATGCATGGAACGCCGTGTAGTCCCATGACCTATTCCACGGTCTGCCCGCATCGTCCGGAATCTCCCAAAGCCTCTTCCGGGCCCACATTGTGGCCAGCGCCGGCTCAAGCGATGTTTCGATGAAAGTTCGATGGAACTCCCTGTGCCAGTCGGGCGATGCCCCCAGGCACCATTCGAAGAACGAGAACAGCGACAGCTCGCGCTCATCGTGGCCGCGATTAGCAAGCTCAACAAGCCACACTTCCAGAGGTTCGCCCGGGGGCGCCGTAACCGAGAGGGAACTGGCTATTCCTGCGGTCTCCGACTCTATCACAGAGTAGCCCATGCCATGCCTCACGCGGTAACTGTCCGTGCGGCGCCTAGTCGGCATCCATGACGTCGACCATACCTCGCCTGAACGGTCGTCGCGTATGTAGACGTATTTGCCCCAATTGTCCCGGACGATATCTTGCGACCATCGAGTGACGGCATTGAGTGATGCATGCCCGCGCCAGCTGTAGCCCCCGCCGGTCTGCGACAAGATGACCCCCCAATCACCCGGGCACATAACGTTCACCCACGGCCTGGGAGTGTGCCAAGTGGTGATCACGTATTCCCGCGCCGCTTCATCAAAGTAGCCGTACTTCGACTCGAACTTCCTCACCTAGAGTTCAGCCTCCCCCACGTATCCCTTGCCGTCATGCTACCTTGTCGCCCGTCTGCCCCCTATTACCCGTGCCGCCTGGCGACACAGGATCCTCGCACGACCAGTTCGGCCTGGAATACCTTGCTGATCGCCTGCGAGTCGGCTGCCTCGCTTTCGCCTTGCTCCTCCGCCGCTTTGAGGATACCCACAAGCGTATGAACGGCACATGCTCCCATCTCCCATGTGGGCTGCCTCAGCGTCGTCAACCCCGGAGCCACAAGGCTCGATGCCTCAATATCGTCAACACCGATAACGGAAACATCATCCGGAACCGCCAACCCCAGCTCCATAGCTGCACTTATGACGCCCAGAGCCATCTGATCGTTCGCGGCGAAAATGGCAGTGGGGCGATCAGGCATGGAAAGAAGTCGCCTCGCCGCCTCGGCTCCGCCGTCGTAAGCAAAGCCGCCGCATACGACGAGATCAGGCGAAGCCTCCACGCCGTGCGAACTGAGGGCCTGCACATAGCCCTGATACCGGCTCTCGGAAGTGACCGACCCCTCCACACCGTGCACGAATCCTATTCTTAAGTGGCCAAGCTCAAGCAGATACGACGTGGCAGTACGGCCCAGCTCCACGTTGTCTACAACTAGTGAAGGCACCCATCCCGCAGCGTCCGGGTTATCGATCACCACGACAGGAGCATGCCGGCTGCCGAGGTCCTTGAGCTCAGATGGGGCGAGCCTGTACGTCATCATGATCACCCCGTCCACGCCGCCGCTGGCAAAACGCTCCGCAACGTCTCGCTCACGATCACCGTGGCCATGCGTGGTGCAAAGGTTCAACGTGTACCCGAGTTGATTCGCCGTCGCCTCGACTCCGCGGACAACATTGACGTAGAACGAATCGGTAATGTCGGGGATCATGAGCCCGATCATGCCGGTTCGACGGGCAGCAAGGCCTCTCGCCTGTGGATTCGGTCGGTATCTCATGTCCCGCATGATCTTGAGTACTCTTCGCCGGGTGTCGTCACTTACACCAGGCTTGTCATTGATAACGTATGATACAGCCGCCGTAGATACGCTAGCTGCCTCGGCAATGTCGCGGATAGTAGGTTTCAA
>JAGVTS010000086.1 GCA_019136685.1 Bacillota bacterium
CGCTCCCGAGCCTCGCGGGCCATGTCGCTCGATCGCTGCCTGGCGCCTTCAGCCTTGGCGGCAGCCGCAGCCACCGACCCGAGCAGCGTCTGGCACCTGCCTAAGCGCTCTATCCTGGACTCAATCGCCTCCCGATCGGGGTAGTCCGGCTTCCTGGTTCGATCCAGCTCGTGCATGAGTCGGTCATACTGGCGCCCGGCCGCATCCGCCGCCTCTTCCCGGGCGGAAAGCGCCTCCTGCGCACGCTCCACAGCGCCGGCCAGCGCATCCCGGCTCTTGCGCATCTGGCGCACGGTCTCGTCCACACCGGGGGACGTGTCGAACGCGGCTACGGCGCTTTCGTCCCAGCCTGTTCCCAGCTCTCCCAAGAGTCGCCGATGATCGGCGCGCATCGCATCTGCCTCTGCCTGAAGCGTGGGAATCGACGCAGCCACGCTCAGGTAAGTGTCCAGCTTGAGCTGGAGTTCGCGAATGGCGTTCGCCTGCCCCAGCAGCCCGCCGCAGCTCGGGTCTTCCGGGCCTAGCCTCTCCTGGGTCGCCCTGGCTTGGCACAGCCGCTCCCATACCAACCTGGTCGAATCCAGGCTGGTATACCACTGCTGAGCCTCCCGCGCCTTGCGCAAGGATTCCTGCGCTTCGGCATGCAAGGCCCGGCATTGCTCGATGTCGCGAATCAGGCGCGCATGCTCCACAGGGTCACGGCCTAGCTCGGCGACACGCCTGTCGAGCTCGTTCGCTCTAGCAAGCGCCGCGTTTATCAATGGCGTGCGCCCTCTGGGCCTGTAGAGCGAGTCGCACTTCGACTCCAGCTTCCTGCGGGCCTCAGGCAGCGACCGCGTCCCCAGCCCGGCGCCGGCGCTGTAGATCCTGGAGCGCACTTCGTCGGATCCAAGCGATGACAGTACTGCAAGCTCAGCTAAGCCAAACGCAAAAACGTTAGTGTACAGGGTCTTCGACATGTTGCCCACTGCCGCCGCCGGCTGTCGGGATTGTCCACGTTCCACATACCGCTCGACCCTCTCCACGCGGCCGTCCAGCATCTCCACCTCAAGGCTCCCGCCGTGCCGTCCCCTTCTCGCAGGGGCGTAGAAGTTGCGCGAGGCCTCGCCCTCGAAACCAAACAGCACTCCGCGGATGAACGACATCAGCGTAGTCTTGCCCGCCTCATTGGCGCCGGTAAACAACACAACGCCTTGGTTGCCGCATGCGGCCCGGCCGCCATGGGCGATCCGGTTGTCGCCGCCGTCCCCGCCGGCGATCACAATGCGCCGGTCATGAAATACTCCAAATCCATCAAGGTAGACTTCGCGTATGCGCATGGCCTATGAATCAGCCTCCTCCAGGAGCAGATCGAGCGCCAGAGACTCCGCCTTCTCAATGATCTGCAGGGTCTCCTCATCGCTGAGCTCACGGACCATTCGCGTCAGGCCTCGAGCCGGGCGACTGCCCAGCCTCTGCTCGAGTGCCCCGCGAACTGCCTCTAGGCGAGCCGGGTCGGATCGCGTTTCGTCTGCCAGGCACAGTAGGTCGGATATGAGGCTGCCTCCGGCCTTAAGCGCTTCCCGATCCACATCGGGGCAGGTCAGGTCCTGAACGCAATCAATCCAGTCGAACCTGTCGCCGGGAAGTGAAGAATCCCTAGCAGCAGCCAAGAGCGCGTCCGGCCCGTCCATAGCTAGCTCGCGGTGGACCGGCCCTCTCCCGAGAAGGCGCACTCGGAATGCGCAGGACCTCATGGAGCTCGACATCGCCAGGCGTGCTACCCCATCCCGGATTTCGTCAATCGCCTGATCAACAGTGGACATTCCATCAATCCTGACGTCCAGCACATGCCAACGGATAACGTCAGTGGGCACAAACTCCATCGCCACACGCCCGCCGCCGGTCACGCGAACCACGAAGCACCCGCGCGCGCCTGCCTCGCGCGGGTTCCTCCCCTGCGCGCACCCGGAGTACACTATGGCCGGGTTTTCGGCCCGCAGAATCCGCGGTTCATGCACGTGCCCGAGCGCCCAGTAGTCGATACCTGAAGCCTCAAGGTCAGCCAATGAACAGGGCGCATAATTGGCGTGCCGCACATCGCCGCCGACGTTGCAGTGGAGAACACCCACGGTGAACGGGTCGCCCGGATGCTTTCGAAACCCAAGCGACAGGTTCTCGCCCACCGACGGCTGCGGGTAACTGATCCCGCTGACCTGGGCGACCTCGCAACCATGTACGATAACCGGATATGTACAGACCTCGGGCCCGAAGAAGTGGACCTCTTCCGGCCAGCTGAAGGCGGACCGCCATCCGGACAGACTGTCGTGGTTGCCGAATGCCACGTAAGTATGCACCCCGCGCTCCGCCAGACCGCCGAGGACCGCCCACAGCTCGTGTTGCGCTCTCAAGCTTCGCTGCTCGCTGTCAAACACGTCGCCAGATAGCACCAGGAAGCGTGCTCCCTCCTGGACGCACACCCGTGCGATCGCCTGAAGTGACGCCCTAGCCGCACTGGCAAACGCCTCCGCTACCTCCGGCGAGTCCAGCTTCATGGAGGCAAAAGGCGAATCGAGGTGGATGTCGGCCGCATGGACAAAGCAAAATCCGGTCGACCCAGCAGGTTCGTTCAAACACAATACCCCCTCTACGACGGTTATTCGCGTCTGCGAGGGGGTTGCCCTTCCTATTCTGCACTGCTGCTAGCTCCGGGCGGCCTGCGTCAGTCACGGCCATTTCACAGACTTCGGGCCATCTTGAGCAGCAACTGCGGGTCCACGTCGCCCACAAGTAAGTACCGCATGCCATGGCGCTCCCAATCGATTGCATGACCCACTCGCGAAGCGGAGGCTCGCCGGGCCCACCATGGGACCCGCCGCTAATAGAGGGTGATCGCGCCCAGGCCGGCGATGCACGCACACGGCGCATGTCGATCAGGCTCCACTTGTACTGATGCTGAGAGCAAGCAACAGTTCGAACACAGAAATCGCAGGAGCGCCCGCCCCCGCTCAGATTGGGCACGAGGGCACAAGGGGGCCTTACGCAGGGCGTAAGCTACGAAATCGGCGCTGAACAGGGATTGGCATAGCCTGCTGGAAAACCGCACGGCTTTTCTGCGAGCCTTATGGAGAACCTATTTGGTTCAGTACTATCCGGTGAAATCGGCGGGCGTTTGGGGGGTCGAACAACCCCCATGGGCGCCCACCAACGGCTCGCCGCCGCAGCGCTATGTGCCGTCAGGGGCTCTAGCTGCATGTTTGCCAGGCGCCGAATTCCTGGCAACGAAAACACCACCGTCGGTTACGCCCGGGCAAGCTTGAGTGTGCAGAATCGTATGGTTTACAGCACGGCATCGCCAACAGCCGTACCGAAAACCACGGTCGCCAAATAGGAGCAGAATTCTTGTTTGAGTCAACGAATCAATCTTGACGATAGTTTTGGTGGGGCAAGGGTGCGTGTAAGTTTTGTAGGCAATAGCAATTGGCAGGGCGAGTAAACATTCCTAAACGGGACAGTAGGCGGGAAAATGATATCCTCCTCGAAAAGGCCCGTAGCTGGCCAAT
>JAGVTS010000142.1 GCA_019136685.1 Bacillota bacterium
CATTATTCTTCAATCAACCTCTTCTCGCCTTCAAACCAGAACTTTTCAGCATCCTTTTCCCCATTCCTCAAACTAGCCAACAGCTTCTTTACCGCGTGTACGCTGGCAGGGCAATGACAATGTCCGGCCCTTATTACGGGAAAACAACCTCACTGTGCCTGTCTAGTCTATGAGTGTTATATCCACGAGCAACGTATTGAGCACTGGCACTCTCAGACTGGAAAATCGGCCCTTCCCCTGCCTGCATGTAGGGATTGATTTCTCTCAGCCGGGCAAGCTTGGGCCCACCGTTGGAAAGCGAATTGTTTGAAACCAAATTGGCAGCGGGGCAGAATATCAAGTAGACTTATGAACATAGGCTGTATGCCACAGTGCCTTTACTGCATTGGCGAACCTCACTGATGAAACGGGGCGATGTCGTGAAAAGAGTAGATATAGATCACATTCGAGAGATCGAACGAGAAAGCAATCGCCTGCTGAACGAGAAGAAATGGGCTGAGGCCGAGATGGTGCTCAGGAAGGCGCTGGAAGTGACGCCAATGCTGGTGCCCGCCATAAACAATCTGGCTTTTTGCCTCTTCATGCAGGACAACCCCGAAGAAGCACTTGAAGTACTCCGACCAAATCTTTCGGCTGACGTCCCTAACCCCTTCTCTAGCGCGCTCGCGTCCCAAATATGCGTGGCGCTTGGGCGCATGGATGAAGCCGAAAAACACCTGGAAACCGCCGTCCGCAGTTTTGATGCGGGTCTTCCGCAAATGCGTCTGGCCCCGAGTGCGATTTCAAATCCCTGGTATGAGTATACAGTCATGCTCAAAAGAGCAGCTGGCGATCTCGGTCGACATCAACAGGTGATCGACATGTACCGTAGTCACGAAGCCTATCACACAACACCAGAAGATCGCTATCTTGCAGGAGTTGCTTCATTCAACCTTGGTCGAATGGGCAGAGCCATTTCGTACTGGAGCAAGCTCCCCTGGCAATTAGGGCTCGACTTTGCCAAGGTAGCCCAATCAGTAGAGACGGGGATGATTCCCCCATTTTCGCTCGAGTATCGTGTGCCTTTTTTCGATGGCAATACCCCCGATATGGCTTCAGGCATTGGCCATATGATGCTCTCCCACGCTCTGCTTGAAGGAGAGTTGGACAATGAGGATCGAAGCACTGCTTACTCCATGCTCGATCTGGCTGTGAAAGAGGACCGGGATTGGGGACTGCAGCTTGCAGAGAACATCCTCCAGTATCCAGCAGTATCCGATAAGGTGAAATCGGCTGCCCTTAGCATCCTGGTAAACTACGGCGTTTGCAACGAAGGTCAAGCCGTAGACGTAGTGGGTCAAGATGGGGAACCAATCACCATATCATTGAAAAAGATAACCATGACCTGTGATATCGCCGAAGACGAACGGGAGATTATCCGCGAGGCAGCCAGGCTCGTTGAGAACGACGAGTTCGATGAGGCCATAGCTATCTTGGAAGAAGCAATAACGAATTCTCAGGAAATCAGTCTTTACATGCTTCTTGCCCAGGCAGCTACGTATACTTATAAGGGCGATCTTGATAAAGCCTATGAAATCCTTAGCATGCTTCGTGATGCGGCGCCTGATGACCCCTTGGTTCTATTCCGCCTGGCTGAGTACTACTGTGAATCTGGGAATGCACAAGAAGCACTTCGTTGCCTGGACCAGATAGAGCTCGAAGACGTGTCCCCGACATTGCAGCGAGGAATCGCCAACATTCGGGAATCTCTCTACGAATAAATCGTGAGTTGAAACTGAGGCCTGAACATGCCCCAAAAGCGGGCCAAGGAACCCGAGGGCAAATCCATTCCTGGGGAGAAGCAGTCCACGATGGATACCGATAGGGCCCTGAAATCCGGCCCCCGGCATGCTGGTTAGCCCATGCACATTTAGACCGCTGAACTATGGACTTTTGCTCCGGCATGGCGTTCCTCAAATCGTCGCCTCCGCGCAACAACGAACCGGGGAAGGACACCATCGTCCCTCCCCAGATAGATCCATACGGCCACTTCGGCATGGCCTACATGGGAGCCAGGTATCCCCCACCCTGAAGACTGACGGTTCTGCCGCCGAGCCAGGCATTGGCCTCCTGTGTCTTGTCATAGTAGATTGAATGGCCATTGCTTCGGATATTCGCCAGCGAAGTATCATCGTCGCTCAGCGAGGACACTTTCGAATCCGCCGTCACAATCCACACGCTCGAGCTGTCCATGGCCACCGATACGGATTTCGCAGTCCCCGTTTCATTCACCGCACCTTCCAGCAGCGAGCCGTTCTTGAGAGTGACTGAGCCGGTGCTGATGGCGTCCAGCACGATGTCTCCCTTGAGTTTCTGTGAGTCGGCGATGAGTGTGACGTTGGATCCGTTGGCCCCGACATTACCCCATTGGTCGGCACCGGCCTTGAGGAGAACGCCCGACTTGCAGTTGAGTACGGCGCCGCTCAGCTTGATGACAGCGTCGGTATTGGTCGAGTAGAACAACGGACCCTCTTCAGCAGTCAACGAGCCACGGGTCATGGTGAACGTGCCCGTGCCCGGGCTTGCGTCACCCGACATGCTCTGGTAGATGAACACCCCGAAGTTGCTCCTGCTCTCCATGACGCAGTCGTTCACTGTGATGGAGTTCTTTCCTTCAATCACAGCCACTTCGGAAGCTATCGACCTCAGTGTCGCTCCGCTCACAGTGATGCTGCCCGTAGAATAGATGGCCGGCGACTTGGTGCCCGTGGTGACTACTGTCCCACCTGAGGCGGTGATCGTTCCTCCGCCCCTATCTGTGGCGATCGCCGCGGCCGCGCCGTTCCCTGCCGTAGTGATATTGACGTCCCTCATGGTGATGGTGCCTTCCATGGTCGCATCCACACCATGGGCTCCGGGCGCCTCGCATGCAATGTCCACGTTGGCCATGTCTATCGAAGCCCCGGCACCGCACGCGAAGACGGCATTGGCACCGGTTCCGGAGGTAATGATGGTCGAGTCGGTTATTGATACCCTGCTACCCGCCTGGGCCAGAATCGCCGCGTTGAGGCCGTAAAAGCTGCTGCTGTCCATGGACGAGGTGTTGCCGGAGGTTTTGATCGTCATGCCCGAGAGATTCAGCTGTGCTCCGTCCGACACGATTATCGCCGACTGGTCGTCTGCGGAGGCGGTCAGCGTCTCACTGGACATCGCCGCCGATCCGCTGCTTAGCGTGTAGACCCCTGTGCCAGTGATGTACGTGCTGCCGACGGGCGGTGGGGCAATCTCGCTTCCGCCTGGCCCGGGCATGCCCGGCCGAAATCCGTCACCGGGCGGTTCCGGGGGTGTGCCCGGCCCCCCGCCAGGCGGCTGGCCCCCCTGCGCGACCACCGCCAAGCCCGACACTGCCAGTACCATCAGGACGAACATAATGGCCCGCCAGAGCTTACTCCTTGTCATATGCAAACATCTCCTCGTCATTGATGGGTACGATCCGATCCGCTGCTGCCGCCGGACGATA
>JAGVTS010000242.1 GCA_019136685.1 Bacillota bacterium
TGCGACGTTGCAATGCCTGACGCGATCGGCGAACGCGATCGGGGTGCTTGCGCAATTTGCCCTCACGTGCTATCATCATGCTTAACATCCAGCGATATATGTCAAAGCGATGATCGGGGAGAGTAGGCGCGGCAATTTCGGGCAGCGAGCCGGGGGCGGTGTGAGCCCGGTCCGAAACAGCGACTGAACCACTCCCGGGAGTGCGGACCAAACGTGGTCGCGCTGGCGTGACCGCAAGTAGGCTCCGACGGAGGCTTTCACCGTTACAGGAAAGGGGATATAATGCAGGGGCCTTCCGCGCCGCGCTTGTCGGCACGGCATGTGCTGCTGTCCGTATCCTTGATAAGTGGGTCCGGGGCGCGAGCTGCGGGCCAATTAGGGTGGGACCACGGGAACATCTGCTTCTCGTCCCTTTGCGGGGACGAGGAGCTTTTTTTGTTTGTCAAGCGACCAAGACAGCAGACAGGAGCGTGGCGCAACATGGACAACCTGCACCTTTCGGGGAGATACTACCTCCCCGCCGACGCCCTCGTCCGACGGCATGTCGAAAGCAGTCTATCACGGACCTTCGAAACCTGGGGTTACCATGAGATAATCCCTCCGATGCTGGTAGGGCTGGGAATGGCGCAGCTCGGGCCGGATGGCCTGGGCAACTCCGGCGGCACGAACAGCTCGTGCGGTTCGAATGCAGCGGGCTACACGGAACGCTCAGGACACGATCCGGAGGGTGAGTGCACGTCGTACGTAGTCTTGACTAGGGATGGCAACTTGCTGACGTTGTGCTCTGACCTTACCACGCCAGTCGCTGCACTGGCAGCGCGCCATCTGCTGTCGCCGGATGAGCCGGCGCGTCTGTATTACTCCGGCACCGTGTTTCGCGCCCAAAAGCCAGGAAGCGGCAAGCCGGAGGAACGGCGGCAGGTTGGAGCGGAGCTTATCGGGCGAAGCGCCACAGGCGTCCAGGCAGATGCGGAGATTCTGTCGATGGCCGCTGAAGGGCTGATCAACATAGGGCTACGCGATTTCTGCATCGGACTGAGTGACGCAAAGCTTCTCGCGGCGATACTGGATGCCGCGGGCGCCCGGGACGATACGAGAGAACGCATCCGTTCCGCCCTGGCAGCGCGCGATTACGTCCTCTATGACGAACTAATATCGTCACTGGACGACGCTGCCGCAGGCGTAGAGCTTCTCAGGCGCCTGCCCCACCTCCACACCCGGGCTGAGATTCAGGAGGCGCTGCGAACTGCCGGCGTATGCGAACCAGCCGAAGAACTTGTAAAGACGCTGGACGTTCTAGACAACCGTGGCCTGGGCAGGTATTTCCGCCCGGATCTGACCATAACGCGTCGATTTCGCTACTACACCGGAGTTGTTTTTGAAGGATATGCGCCCGGGTGCGGAGGCGCCGTGATTGGAGGAGGGCGCTATGACAACTTGCTGGCCTGCTTCGGCGCATCTGTGCCCGCGGCAGGGTTCGCTGTAGATGTCGATTCTGTAGCACTGGCGCTGGAGGCGCTGGATGGGCCTGAAGCATTGGAAGGAGGTTCGCGACGATGGAACCAGAGATTGTGGACGAATCTCGAGTCATACGAGGTCGTCAGGTCACGCCACTAGGCATCGCGCTTCCCAAGGGCAGGCTTCTCAGGCCATCGCTCGACGCTCTGGCGCAGGTCGGCCTCGACTGCCCGGACGTGGACGAACTCGATAGAAGGCTGGTATATGAGACTGCAGACGGGCGTGTAAGGTTCATCATTGCCCGTCCGGCGGACGTACCGGCTTACGTGGAGCACGGCGCTGCCGATCTGGGCATAACGGGCAAGGATGTCCTCATTGAGGGCGACTGGAATGTGTGCGAACTGCTTGACCTGGGCTTCGGGAAGTGCCGTATGGCTGTAGCCGCGCCCGCGGCCGCAACTGGGCCCGACCCCGCCGCGGCACTCTCAGGCCTGAGGTTGCCGCGCCTCGGCCACACCCTGCGGGCCGCCACCAAGTTCCCGTCCATAGCGAGGCGTTACTTCGCGCCCAGGCGAGATCTGTGCGTCCAGATCATCAAGCTGAACGGGGCCGTGGAGATTGCGCCAATCGTGGGGCTCGCCGATGTGATCGTGGACATCGTCGATACCGGCCGTACATTGGCCGACAACGGGCTGGTGGTGGTGGAGGAGATCATGCAGGTGTCGGCGCGCCTCATAGCTAACCGGGCCAGCCTGCAGCTGAAGTTGGCCGCCATCTATCCAGTGATATCGGCGCTGCGTGAACAGTGCCATCAACTTGATGACTCGATAGCTCAATGACAGAACCGGGATTTCGGGAGGTGTTCATGTGAACACACCATTGACCATTGAAACTATCGCCGCAGCCGATTTGCTGCGACGGGGAATCCGGCGCGGACTGGAAGGCCTCGACCAGATCGAACAGGAGGTCCGTCCGATAATCGAAGACGTGCGAAACCGCGGCGATCAGGCCATTCGCGACTACACCGAAAGGTTCGACGGCGCAGAATCCGTCCCGAGCGGTGTGGAAGTCACGCCCTGCGAGATCCGCCGCGCCTACGCCGTGGTGGATGACTCCGTCACAAGTGCGCTCCGCAAGGCCGCGGAGAACATCAGGCGGTTCCATGAGCGGCAGGCGCAGCAATCCTGGACCTGTATCCTCGATGACGGCACTCAGATGGGGCAAGTCATCCGTCCACTGGAGCGGGTCGGCCTGTACGTGCCGGGCGGCACTGCCGCCTATCCATCGTCTGTGCTCATGGGAGCAATACCGGCCCGAGTGGCCGGGGTTCGCCACGTGATTGCCTGCACGCCTCCGGGCCCCGATGGAGTCGCAAACCCCTTCGTGCTGGTGGCAGCCGACATCGCGGGAGTCGACAGAGTGTTCAAAGTAGGCGGATGTCAGGCCATCGCGGCGATGGCTTTCGGAACCGACTCTATCTGCGCGGTGGACAAGATAGTCGGCCCGGGAAATGCCTATGTGACCGCAGCCAAGAAGCTGGTGTTCGGCTACGTCGACATCGACATGCTGGCCGGCCCGAGCGAGCTGGTTGTACTGGCCGACCAGTCAGCCGACGCGCGCCTTGCGGCGGCCGATCTGCTCTCCCAGGCTGAACACGGCCCGGATTCAGAGGCCATACTGGTAACGACCAGCCCCGAGCTGGCAGGAGAAGTCGAGCGCGAGCTCTGCATCCAGGTCGACGCCTTGTCCAGGCGCAGCACAATAGCGCGTTCGCTTGGCCAACGCGGCCTGATAGTCATCGCCGACGATCTTGACCAGGCCGTGGAGGCCGTCAACTACTACGCCCCCGAGCATCTGGAGATCCTCGCGGATAACCCCTATGCCCTGCTGGGGCGGATCTCGAATGCCGGCAGCGTACTCCTAGGTCCGCTCACGCCGGTGGCAGCTACCGACTACGCAGCTGGGCCCAACCACGTGCTGCCTACAGGAGGCACTGCCCGCAGTCG
>JAGVTS010000097.1 GCA_019136685.1 Bacillota bacterium
CACCTTCTCCACATCCTCTGAGGAGCACATGACCATAACCGCCGGAGTGCTGAATGCTCAGCTCCCAGGTGACCCGGTATGGCGTGAATACGCTGCCGGCGAAACCTTCGTGGTGGCGCCGGGGAAGTCCTTCGAAGTCGAAGCAGGAAGAGACGTGGCGTACATCTGCCTGTACAAGTAGGCGCAAGGTAGTCAGGATAGCAGTTGGCGCTCCACGGACGACAGTGCCTGTTTGAGACGCTTTAGCCTCGACGCCCGCGGGGAATCGTCATCTTGACGCACACTCCGTCGGGCGTGGCACTTGCAGTGATCAATCCCCCATTGCTCTGCAGTATTCTGTACGCCACCGCCATTCCGAGAGCGGAATCGCCTGGCGCGGCGCGGAAGAAGAGCTCGGCTGCCTTCTGCTCCGCGCGCTCGATCCGTGCGTACCGCGCGCCCGCGTCGGAAACGCGGTTGCGCACTTCTATCTCAGCGGATGCCTCGTTGGCTATCTGCAGATCCACTTCGACTTCCGACCTGTACCGCGAAGACTCCACAATGTTCGCCACGACCCTGTAAACGGCATCGGCTATCTGAGCCTCATCGGCGAAGGCCTCCGTATCGGCAAGTTGGGAGCGGATTATGATTCCTCGGGAATCCGCTTCGGCCCTTATGCGGCTCAACGCCTCCTTGACACACGCGGCGAGGTCGAAGGACTTGGGTTCGGGCGGTTCGGGCCTGGTCAAGAGAGCCAGATCCCCGATGGCCGCGTTCACTCGATCGATCTCCGATGGCACGAACCCGCATATCTCATCAATGAACTCACGCTGATCATGGCGATCGGGCAACTGCTCTAGATACTCTCGTATCGATAGTAGCGGGTTGCGAATCGCGGCGGCCACGCCTGAAATCGATCTGGCCAGCGCACTCATGACTAAGTCGGTAGACTCAATCTGCTCCGAACGCCTCAGCATCGTTGCGTCGGAGAACAACAGAAGGACCCCACAGCAGGCAGATGACGCCTGAGGCATCAGCGGCATCAGGCTGACATTGAAGATCCGGGGTTCACCGCCTATGTTAAGCTCCACATCGCATCTTGTTGCGGCGGCCTCTTCCGAAGCGATCCGCCGCAGAGGCGTTCTGTAGGCCAGAGGAGCCAGTAGAGTCTCCGATAGGTTCACCCCCGCCACAGGGCCATACTTCCAGCCCATTAGGCGCATTGCTGTGCCATTAGCCCATATGAAATTGAGCCCTGAATCGATCGCGGCAATCCCGTCGCAAGAGCTTTCCAGTATCTGCTGGTTCAAGGCGTTGACCTGCGCGATTTCCGTGGTCTTGGCCGCGACGAGCCTGCGAAGCGAGAGATTCCATGCGGCGATAAGAACCGCTGCTGCCAATATCAACGCCGATGTGCTCAGGAGCCAGCGGATACGAGCCCTGTCCAATCCCAGAAAGCCTTCAATTGGCCTGCCGAACCATTTGGCGTGTATCTTGTCATACGTACCTGACGCCTTGACCTTTGCTATTCCCTCATTGAACATGGCTGCCAGTTCGCGGTCGGCCTTCCTAAATGCCATGGCATACGGCATTGGGTCGATGGCGTCGCCGGTGATCTTGATGTACTCCGCCGTACCGCGCTTCTGCGCAATGTGTATGCCAGCCAGCCGGTTGCCGACGTAAGCATCAGCGCCGCCCGCCACAACCGAAACGAGCGCGGCTTCCTGCGAGGGCATGGTCCGGAGCTCAACACCTGCTAGCGCCGCCAGCCTCTCGTGCGCTGCATCAGCCCGCTGCACTGATACCGTGCGGCCGACGAGATCGTCGAGGCCTGCTATGCCGAACTCAGTCGTTCTCACGAATATGGCCATCGAAGATTCGAGGTACTCGTCAGAGAACAGGAACTGGGATTCGCGCGCAGGCGTGCGCTTCATGCCTTGTATGGCGCAGATATCGCCGTTTTCCAACGCCTGGCGTATATACGACCACGGGAGCGGAATCAGCTCAATCTGGATCCCCAACTCGATTCCTATGGCGTTCATCAGGTCCACGTTGAAACCTTTATAGGCCCCGCTCTCCGCAACATACTCAAACGGAGGGAACGCCTCATCGCCGCCGATTCTGTACACCTCAAAGGCGCTCTGAGGTGGCACTCCAGCGGATTGCGCGCCGGAACAGGCTGCCAACACTACCGCCAGAGCACATGCCGCCACAGCACGAAGTTGCACCCCAAGCCGCCTTCGCCGCGTTGCGCACATTGCTGTCTCCTCCAGCACAGGCGATGAACGCCAGGCTAACGCATCATGTACCTTTCTATGATTTTCGGCAAGTACTGGCGCTTCTCCTGCTCGTATCTGCACGCAGTGGCTTCGAATGACACGCTCAGCGACGGCCGCCTCGCGACCGGCGGCTGCAATCCGCTTTTATCTGCCCGCTCTGTAGTACAGGATACTGGTTAGCTTGGACATGGCCATGACCATCAGCGGATATATCACCACTATCAGGATTCTCCGCACGGTCTGAATTACTACAACTGCACTGTGATCCACCTGGTACGCCTGCGAAAGCGCCACTATCTCCTGCATACCGCCTGGCGCGCTGCCAAACAACGAGGTATAGAGTTCAATGCCTGTCAGTCGACTGACGATATACCCGGTCGCTACCCCAAAGATGGACAACAAGGCCACGACCATCATTGATGCGATCATGTGAGTCTTGATGCTTGCCATGACCTCTCTGGTAATGGTCAGCCCCAGGAACCCCCCCAGAACCATCTGAGCTATGATGTTGTACGACTGGGGCATCTCGGGCTTGGCTCCCAACAGGCTTGCCGCTCCCACCGCTACCATTGAACCAAGTAGAGCGCCTGCTGGTATACCCAGTGTATGGCCGACGAATCCTCCGACTATCGTCAATGCGACTGTGAAAATGACCCGATCGATCTTGACCAACTCCAATCGCTTACTCCATGTTCGCCACGATGGCCTCGGCAAACCCTGAAGTGCTCACCTCGTCCGCTCCTTCCATCATTCGGGCCAAATCGTATGTTACCTTCTTCTGCTTGATCGTCGCCGCAACTGCCTGCACGATCTCCTCAGCCGCTTCCTTCCACACCATGTACTCAAGCATCATGACTGCAGAGAGAATTAGGGATCCGGGGTTGACCTTGTCCAGGCCAGCGTACTTGGGCGCTGTGCCATGAGTCGCTTCGAATAGAGCCACGTGATCACCGATGTTTGCGCCCGGCGCCATGCCGAGCCCTCCTACCTGAGCTGCGAGAGCGTCTGAGAAGTAGTCCCCGTTCAGGTTGGGCATTACAAGGACCCGGTACTCATCAGTGCGTGTCAGTACTTGCTGAAACATGTTGTCGGCAATCCTGTCGTTGAGGAGGATCTTGCCGCCCGGAAGCGTAAGGCCGGAAGAGGCAAGTTCCGCCTCTGTTACGACCACCTCGCCGAATTCGTCCTGAGCCAGCTCATAGCACCACTGGCAGAAGCTGCCCTCAGTGAACTTCATGATATTACCCTTGTGTACCACTGTGATGACCCGCTGCGCGCTGTCCACGGCGTGCCGGAGAGCCTTCCTCATGATCCGTCTGGTAGCTGTTCTGCTGATCGGCTTGATCCCAAGGCCGGCGTCTTCGGGAACGCGACACCCGAGTTCGCAAGCCAAGAACTCCCTGAGGCGCAGGGCCTCCGGGCTGCCCGCGCTCCACTCGAGGCCCGCGTAGGTATCCTCGGTGTTCTCCCGAAAGACGACCACATTCACCTTTTCAGGATGCCGAACGGGGCTGGGCACACCTTCAAACCATCGGATAGGACGGATGCAGGCATACAAATCGAGCGCCTGGCGCATGGTCACATTCAGGCTGCGGAACCCCCCTCCGACAGGTGTCGCCAACGGCCCCTTTATGGCGACAAGGTGATCCCTCACTGCATCGAGCGTGGCCTGCGGCAGCCACTCGCCGGTAGTCTTGAACGCCTTCTCACCGGCAAGTATTTCCTTCCATTCTATCCGCCTGGATTGCCCGTAGGCTTTGCGAACAGCGAACTCAACCACGCTGCGAGTGGCACGCCAGATATCCGGGCCTGTCCCGTCTCCTTCAATGAACGGGATTATGGGATTGTCGGGAACTTTCAGAACGCCCGCCTCAACCGTGATCTTCTGGCCCATCTCTCGTTTCACTCCTCCGTACTCAGATATAGACGAATCCTTCCATTATTCTGCGGGCGGTTCGCTTGCCGGTCACTCTCGTGACCGCGATTCCGTCCTGCTCCGAAGCTCTAGCCTCCACCGACACTGCGATTGAGCCTTCGGGATGCGCAATCCTGAGGGCTGTTTCACCCTCGTACGCGTCTGACCCATCCGGCATCAGGCTCCAGGGCAGTGTGCCGGGGATCCGGGCCGCAGCGGCCAGGCAGAGCGCAGCGGTCAGCGGGATGGTCTTGTGCGCTCTGCCCAATGAAATCGTCCTGGCAACAAGGTCATCCGCGCAGGGCCCAACAGACAGCGGGCGCCCTACCACAGCGACCTTGGGAAACGACTGGCCCCCCAGGCCGATTCGCTCAGCCGCCTGATCTCTGATGGCCTGCACAATCCGAAGTTCGGCGCCGGAGTCGATTTGGGATGGCAGCTCAGCGCCGGTCATCCCCAGCTCGTCGGCTAGAACGAACACATACGGGTTCGTACAGTCCACAACGGTCATCCGATACTCCTTTCCGTCGACACTCGCCCGATCCACCGCTCGCCCAGTCGGAAGCAGACGCCCGGTCATGGCGCCGGCGGGATCAAGATAGTCAATGACGATCTCCGAGCCCCTCTGAACCAGTCCGGACACGGAACACTCGCCTTCCGGGTCGAACTTGCCTGCTCGAACCTTAACCTTTGCCCGGTGCCTCTTGCCGGTACTTGTGTTGAACATGTTGACTACCGAATCAGGCTCAACAGCTGCGGCCAGACCCTCATCGATAGCGAATGGGCCGACGGCTGCGGAGAGATTCCCGCAGTCGCCGCCGATGTCTGCCGTCATTTTGCCCACGCCGACTTGAACAAACAAGTAATCCACGTCTATACCCGGGCGTTCGGACTTGCTTACGACTACCGCTTTGCTAGTGGAAGACGTCCCTCCTCCCAAGCCGTCTACCTGCTTTGGGTCGGGCGTCCCCATGGCAGTGCAGAATAGCTGCGCCCAGGCGCCTTGGTCTTCCGGAAGGTCCTCGCGCCGGAAGAATAGGCCGCGACTAGTGCCCCCGCGCATTACGACACAAGGTATCTTGACTTGCATACGATCATACCTCACAGCACTGACCTGATGTGTACAGGTCCCGGGCTATGCAGCGACACCCTCAGAACGTTTGCGTTTGGCTTTGGCTTCTCTCGTGAACGAGTACACCAGCGACAGAACAGTCAGGATGATGAACACCAGAGAAATGGGCTTCTGGAGAAACGTCATTGGATTGCCATTGGAGATAGTCAGTGCCCTTCTCATAGATTGCTCAGCGTTTGATCCAAGAATCAGGGCAAGCACCAGAGGAGGAATAGGCATATCCAGCCTAGACATTGCATAGCCCACTAGCCCAAACAGCGACAGCAAGAAGAAGTCAAAGGTGCTGTAGTTGATAGGGTACGTACCCATGAAAGCCAGGCCCATGATGATCGGCAGCAGAATCCGCTGAGGGATGTTCAGGAGTCTCACTAGTGGCACTACCAGCGGCAAATTGATGATGATCAGAATGACGTTACCGACGATCATCGAAGCTATGACGCCCCAGGCGACTTCGGGGTGTTGCTGGAACAGCAGCGGACCAGGGCGGACTCCGAGCATCATGAGCGCCCCGAGCATTACGGCCGTGGTACCCGAACCGGGGATGCCCATGGTTAGAAGCGGAACCATTGCCCCGGAAGATGCAGCGTTGTTGGCTGCCTCAGGCGCGGCCACGCCCTCGATGGCGCCCTTGCCGAACTCCTCCGGATGCCTGCTTATCTGTTTTTCCATGGCATACGCCATCATGGTGGCGATGGATCCTCCCATGCCTGGCAACACGCCTACCACGAACCCGAGCGGACTACTTCGTAGCATCGGCATGAGGCACTTCTTGAGGTCTTCCCGGGTCATGAAGACTTTGCCGATGCTCTTGGTACTGATCTCATACTTCCTGTCAATTGCCGAGTAGTTTCGGAATACCTCAGCTACTGCGTAGAGGCCTATCATGACCACAAGGAAATCCACCCCATCCTGCAGCTCAGTGATTCCCAGAGTGAACCTCTGCAGGCCGGTCTGAGCGTCAATCCCTATAGTGCTCAGCATGAATCCAATCGCAAGCGACGCAAACCCCTTCACGATACTTCCCTGTGATAGGGCCACGGTTGCGGTCAGCGCAAACAGCATCACAGAGAACATCTCGGCCGGGCCGAACTTGAGTGCAGCGTTGGCCACCGGCATGGTCAAGAAGATCATCATCACAACGCTGATCATGCCGCCGACAAAGGAAGCTATAGCGCTCGTGGCCAGCGCTTTGCCGGCTTCGCCTTTCTGCGTCATCGGGTAGCCGTCAAAACACGTGACAATCGACGAGGCGCACCCAGGGATGTTGAGCATGATGGAGGACCGTGAACCGCCGAACATTGCCCCATAGTAGATTGCTGCCATAGTTATCAGGGCCGTAGCCGGATTCATGCCGTACGTTATCGGAATCAGTACCGCTATCCCAGTGGCCGGCCCCAGCCCCGGCAGCATGCCGATGATAGTGCCCAGCAACCCGCCGGCGGTCAGCCATACCAGGTTGATGGGGGTAATCGCCTGGCGAAAACCGAGCATCAGGTAGCTAAACGTCCCCAATTGTAAGTTCACCTCCCCCTCCTAGAATGCGAGTATCCCTCGCGGCAGGCTTACCTGGAAAATCGTCGCAAACAGTACGTAGGTCACCACGGAAAAGCCAAGCGAGATGATGGTGTTCTCGGCCATCCGCCTGATGGTGTTCACAAGACACATGAGGATCATCATGAACACGAATGTGGAGATCAGGTAGCCCACAGTGTCAAGAATAAAGCCGTACACCATCCCGGCCAGAATAGTAAGGCCGATCTTCCCATACAGCGCTTTTCTCGCGGAGCGCTCCACAGCGGTCTCCTCGTCTGCCCGCTGCCTTCCGCCGCCTTTGGCGGCCCGGATGTCACCTACTACCAGCAGAGCGCCCGAGATCAGCGCGCCCATCCCGACTAGCACGGGAAACAGCTTCGGCCCCAGAGGATCGCCGATACTGACATCTGGCAATCGCAGAGTCATGAACAAGTAGACGACGCCGAGGACTAGCGAGATGAGCCCGGCAGCTAGATTTTTGGTCAACTGCAACACCTCCTGCGCGAAGTATCGGCTGCGCGAGACCACGGGACGTCACGGCCCGTGGTCTCACGCCACGCTTCCAGGCTACTTAATCAGCCCGACTTCGGTAAGTAGACTCTTCATGGAGGCAGTCTGCTCCGCCAGAAACGCTTCGTACTTCGCCTTGTTCATGTAGAACGGATACTGCTCCATGTTCGCCAGCTGCTCGAACCAGAGCGGATGCTGAACCATCTTGGCGATCACATCTTCCCAGTAGGCAACCTGCTCCGGAGTCATACCCTTGGGCCCCATCACCCCGCGCCAGTGAGCAAACACGAGGTCAACGCCTTGCTCCTTCCACGTTGGAACGTCCGGCAGTTCCTCCAGTCTTTCCTCTGAGGAAACGCCCAGGATGCGCATTTTGCCGGCCTTGTACTGCTCCAGGACTTCGCCAAGGCCGATAGTGAGGCCCTTGATGTGCCCCCCGAGCAGAGCAGGAACGAGCTCGCCGCCCGCGCCGGGGTAGACGACAAAGTTGATGCTCTTGGCGGGAACGCCGTACGTCGTGGCAAGCATCAAGAACTGGACATGGTCATCATTGCCCAAGCTCGGCCCGACTCCAATAGGCATCTTCGCAGGATTGGCCTTCAGTGCCTCAAAGAACTCCTTGCCTGTCTTGTACGGCGAATCGGCACTGACAGCCACTGCCTCCCACTCAGTCTCCAGGTTCGCCAACACAGTGAAGTCCTTGTAGGTGAGTTCGCTGGAGCCCAGAAGGTTGTTGAACAGGATCAGGCTGGAATTCACCGCCAGGTAGTTACCTGATCCCTGATGGCGGTTGAGGTAAGTCCATCCGGTGGCGCCCCCGCCTCCAGGTTTGTGAGTGATGATGATGGGCCGGTCAACCAATTTGCCTTCGGTCAGCGTCCTCTGCATGATCCTGGCCAGCATGTCCCAGCCGCCGCCGGGGTTAGCAGGCGCTATGATCTCGATGGTGCCCGTGGGCTTCCAGGTCTTCATCGTTGCGCCCGCCATGTGGCCGGGACCCACAATCATCATAGCGGCGCACAGCATCACAAAGACGGCCCTCAGGATACGCCTGGTTACTTTCATCGCGTTATTCCCTCCTCGGTTTTTGTGTACCGCCTTCTTCCAGACGGGTTGTCCCCATACTCCCTCTCAAGCCTCTCGAATCCTTTCAAGTCAGTCAGCTCGTTTCTCAACTCCATGCTGATCATGTCAGCTGCCAACCCCGCCGTTGATCCATGGATCCTAAGTCCTGCCAGAACGCGCTGCACCCCCTTTACTGCAGACTTGAGAGTGGCATTGGCGAACAGAACCATCCTATAGCCCATCTCCTCCAGTTCAAGAGCGCTCACAAGGGGCGTTTTGCCGCCCTCAACCATGTTAGCAACCAGAGGAAACCCCACACGCTTGGGGAGCAACGCCAGCTGTTCCAGAGTCTCGGGCGCCTCCACAAAGATCAGATCCGCTCCGGCCTCTCCGTATGACTGCGCTCGCTCGAGAGCGTCCTCCAGCCCGCAAGGGGCAATCGCGTCTGTGCGCGCAATCAGCACCAAGTCGTCATCGATAGAACCGTCGCGGGCAGCTCTGATCTTCTGAACCATCTCGCTTTGGGTTATCACCGTCTTTCCGCGAAAATGGCCGCACCTTCTGGGCATCGCCTGGTCCTCCAGCTGAACGCCGGCAACCCCTGCCCGCGTGAATTCCCTCACACACCGATAGACGTTGACCGGACCCCCGTAGCCGTTGTCGATGTCCGCTATGACGGGCAGAGACGTGACGTCGACAATGCGCCGTACGGTTTCGAGGATCTCCGTCATCGTCGCCAGCCCCAGATCCGGCAGACCTAGCTGAAGGTTGGAAATGCCCGCCCCGGTTGCGTACAGGGCCTCAAAGCCGGCGTCCTGGGCCACCCGCGCGAATAGCGCCGCCTGAATGCCAGGCACCACCAGGATCTGTTTCCTCTTGACGAGCTCTCTCAGGATCGTAGACTGCCGCACCCATGCCACCTCCGACATCGCCGCATTCGGTCATCTGCTACGCTCATGGCGTCTGTCTCCTGACGTAGTTGAGAAGCCCTCCAGCAAGGACGATCTCGATCTGTCGCTTTGAGAGACCGTGCGTCACGGGATAAACCGTGTCTCGAGTGATGTTGCGTACCGAGAGAACACCGTAGGCCAGCTGTTCCCTGATTTGCCCTATCGCCAAGCGGTCGCCGGCTTGGATGTGGTCGTAATCCTCGTCCCGGGCGAAAACGAGCGGCAGCAACCCGAAGTTGACGAGGTTCTGCATGTGAATTCTGGCAAAGGACTTCGCCAGTACCGCCCGAACTCCCAAGTACAGCGGGGCAATCGCCGCGTGCTCTCTGCTGGACCCCTGCCCGTAGTTGGCCCCGCCCACAATGATCCCGCCGCCGGCCGCCAAAGCTCGCTGTGCGAAGCTAGGATCTACTCTCTCGAATGCATGCATGGATATAGCCGGGATATTCGATCTGAGCGGCAGTATCTTGGCGCCCGCCGGCATGATGTGGTCGGTAGTGACGTTGTCGCCCAACCTCAGCAGTACCTCACCCATAATCTCATCAGGCAGCGGCGATGCCGCAGGGAACGGCTTGATGTTGGGGCCCATGACAAGCTGTATGTGTTCGCGCTGCACAGGAGGGGGGATGATCATACTGTCGTCCACCAGGAATCGCTCAGGCGCCTGAACAGCTATGGGTTCGCCCAGATCGCGAGGGTCAGTTATCTTGCCGGTCAGGGCGGCTGCCGCCGCCGCCTCGCAACTCACCAGGTAGACCCCGGCATCACCCGTACCGCTGCGCCCTTCGAAGTTGCGATTACAGGTTCTGAGCGAAACGCCGCCCGAAGTCGGCGCCTGACCCACGCCTACGCAGGGGCCGCAGGCAGACTCGAGGATCCTTGCACCGGCGGCGATAAGATCAGCCAGTGCCCCGCTCAAGGCCAGGGCATGGAAGACCTGGCGCGATCCCGGCGCGATCACCAAGCTTACGTCAGGGTGTACTGTGTGCCCCTTGAGAATGGCAGCCGCCCTCACCAGGTCGGAGTACGATGAATTGGTGCAGCTACCGATAAAGACCTGATCCACCCGCTTGCCGGCTGCATCGGCGATCCTAACCACATTGTCGGGCATGTGGGGCAGAGCAATGAGCGGTTCCAGCTGCGCGAGATCGACGTCGATGACTTCGTCGTAGACTGCGTCCGCGTCAGGCATCAACTCCCGAAACGCATCTACCCTGGCCTGAGACGCGAGAAACCTCTTGGTCGCCCCGTCACTGGGGAAGATGGACGACGTTGCGCCCAGTTCAGCGCCCATGTTGGTGATTGTCGCCCGCTCCGGCACGCTCAGATGCGATACCCCTTCGCCGGAGTACTCCAGGACCTTGCCAAGTCCTCCCTTCACTGTAAGCCGGCGCAGGATCTCAAGGATGACATCCTTTGCCGTCACCCACGGCGGCAACTGCCCGTGCAGCCGGATATTCACGACCTTTGGCATCTGCAAGTAGAATGGATATCCGGCCATGGCAGCAGCTACATCCAGCCCGCCCGCGCCGATGGCCAGCATGCCCAGTCCACCGCAGGTAGGGGTGTGGCTGTCTGAACCCAGCAGCGTTTTGCCGGGCGCTCCGAAACGCTCCAGGTGAACCTGGTGACAGATGCCGTTGCCGGCGCGCGACAGATGAGCCCCGAACCTTGCGGCCGCGCTCCGGAGGAATCTGTGATCGTCTGCGTTCTCGAAGCCCGCCTGCAGCGTGTTGTGATCTATATAGCTGACGGCAAGTTCGGACCTGATCGACGGGATGCCCATGGCGGCAAATTCCAGATAGGCCATAGTTCCAGTGGCGTCCTGCGTAAGGGTCTGGTCGATCCTCAGCGCGATCTCGCAGCCTGGCGTCATCTCGCCTTCCACCAGATGCGCCGAAATGATCTTTCGGGTGATGCTCTCGCCCATCACATTCCCTCCAGTCAAATGAGACGTCAAGCTTGCCTCTCAACCCATCCACGCGAGCCTAGGGCTGCATTGTTATGCTTCGTCCACGCCCTTTGCGGACCGCGCTTCGCATACACCCAAGTATTGATCGCGAGCGGCTCTCAGGTGCTGACGAGTCAGTCGTTCGGCACGCTCCGCGTCCCCCTCGTCAATCGCCTCTAGAATCGCCCGGTGCTCTTGCAGCGCCGTGGGTTTTCGAATCTGCATAGACAGTGTTACCCTCCTGAAAGTGGCCTGGTACTCCTGGTAGGTATCAATGAGCTTGATCATGTGCGGCATCCTTGATGCTCTAACTAGCGTCTCGTTGAACTGCTGAACGACTTCAAAGAGCTCTCCGCCGTTTCTCTCTTCCGTGAGCCGCCTCATCTCATCCACAAGCTGGTAGAGCCGAGCCTTTTCCTCAGCCGTGATGTTCTGGATCACAAAGGGGATGATCGCCGCTTCGAGTGCCTCGCGGACAGCGTAAATCTCGACCGCGGCCTCAGGAGTAATACCCCGAACCAAAACTCCCTTCCGAGGCAAGCACTCGACCAGGCCCTCAGTTTCCAGTTTGCGTATCGCCTCGCGAACAGGCGTACGGCTCACTCCCAGCCTCTCGGCCAGCTCTTTTTCTACTAAGCGATCGCCGTCCCGTAATTCGCCGTCGAAAATCGCCTGCCTGAGGGTTTCGTAGACCAGTTCCCTGATTGTTTTGGCATTCGCAAGATCGAACGAAGCCAGAGTCGCTTTCATACCGATAATCACTCCACAACCAAGTAAAGTGTTGGGTACTGTATCCTTGTATACTGTATACCGTCCCAGTCATTGAATTATATTCTTCACTTTGCACATCAATCCTCCCTAGATTCCAGGTACTTTTGTAAGTACATTGCCATGAATTACTTTATTATCCTTTTAACCCATTCAGTCGGCGAACACTGGCTCTTCGGGCGCCTGCAAACCGGCCATTGACCACATGGTCAATAGGGTGTTATCATAATCGCAAACGCGTTCGTACGTCCCATGGAAACGAGGTGCGCAGAATATGCCCCTTATCGAAGCAAGGGATCTGACCCGGGAGTATTCTCACGGTCGGATGACCGTGCCCGCCCTCAGAGGCGTCGACCTCGACGTCGAAGCAGGCGAGTTCACCGCCATCGCCGGGCCGTCGGGTTCGGGCAAGACCACTCTCCTGAACCTCATAGGTTGCCTGGATCGCCCCACTCGCGGCAGGCTGGTCATCGACGGCGATGACGTAGCCGGCTACAAGCCGTCAGAGCTGGCGGGCCTGCGGCGCGAGAAGATCGGGTTCGTCTTTCAGACCTACAACCTCGTGCCGGTGCTCACAGCATATGAGAACGTTGAGCTCCCGCTGGTCCTCCTCGGCAGGCAGACGCACAGCGAAATCAAGGACAGGGTCATGTCGATGCTCTCCGAAGTGGGCCTGGCGGGTCTGGAGAATCGGCGGCCGATGGACCTCTCCGGCGGCCAGCAGCAGAGGGTCGCAATAGCAAGAGCGCTGGTCAAGCAGCCCAGGCTGGTTCTGGCCGATGAGCCCACGGCCAACCTCGACTCCGAGAACTCCGAGGCCATACTGGCCCTGATGAAGACCATGAATGAGACGAGAGGCGCCACTTTCCTATTCTCGTCGCACGATCCGCTCGTGATCGGCTATGCCGGGCGGCTGGTGCAGATGCGAGACGGCCAGATTGCACTGGACGAAAGGAGGTAGACGGCATGCTCCGCTTCTACCTCGGATTCACGGCCAAGAACATATGGCGCCGCAAGAGACGGACCATCCTCACCGCGGCCGCCATCGCCATAGGGATCATGTACTTCGTAATGTTCGATTCGCTGCTTGCCGGCGCAGACCGGGATGCCCAGATCAACACGATCGACTTCGAAACAGGCCACCTGTGGGTCGGCGCTTCCCAGGAAGGCGACGCTACGCTCGCTCGCCCGACGCTTGAGGACACCATCCCGTCCGGCCAGGCGGTGGCCCAAGCCATCGCCGAGCTCCCCGGCGTTGCCGGCGCCGCCCCTCGCCTAGTCTTCCCGGCATCGCTAATAGCAGGGCTCGATGAACTGCCTGTCTCGGCGGCGGGAGTCGATCCTGAGGTGGATCCTCAGGTCTTTCGGATATCGCAATTCGTGTCCTCCGGAAGATGGCTCGAACGGGGCGAAGACGGCGTGGTCCTCGGCAAGCGCATCGCAGACCTGTTACAGCTGGAGCCGGGCGACATGGTCACCGTAAGGACCCAGACGGCTCAAATGGCCTTTCAAGCGGTGGACCTGATAGTGGTCGGAACGGTGGAGACTCCGCACCCGCTCGTCAACCAGTCACAGGCATTCATGCCGCTGGACGTGGCGCAAGCGGCTGTCGGCGCCCCCGGCAGCGCGACCTCGATCCACGTCCGGGCGCAGAGCGCAGCCCCAAGCCCGTCCCGGCGCGACCTGAGCGGCCTTCCATATCCATGCTCACTGCCCAGGACCCCGGCTGGCGCATACACACCTGGCACGACGCTGCGTCATTCCTTGCTATCGGATCAACCAAGCGAGTTTTCGCCATGGTCCTCCTCGGGCTCGTGGTCATCATCTCAGTCATCGGCGTGGTCAATTCGATTCTCCTATCTACATTGGAACGAGTGCGCGAGATCGGGATGCTCAAGGCCATGGGCATGGATGAAGGCGATATCACAATCGTCTTCATGATGGAAGGAGGAGGGCTCGGCCTGCTGGGCTGCGCTTGGGGAGCAGTCGCGGCCATCGCCGGCAACGCCTACTTCGTCAACGTTGGGCTGAGCCTG
>JAGVTS010000167.1 GCA_019136685.1 Bacillota bacterium
CGAGAATGCCACAGGCACTGACGGATTGCAGGTGCTTCACAACACAGAAGGCTACATGCACAACAACCTGGCCATCAGGATCAAGCCCATCAGCTGGATGTCAGTCTGGCCAACCGAAGGCGAGCTGGCGCCCGGCGAGAGCATGGATCTGGACGTTACCTTCGACCTGGCGTTGGTCGGATCAGGAACGTTAGACGGCGCAGTTGTGCTCGACACTAATGATATCCGAGTGCCTAGAACGATAGTTCCCGTCCATATCCAGGTGATCCCGAACAACCCGCCTCAGATTACAGCATGCGCTGTCAATCCTGAGCAGGGGCCTCCTGGATCATCATTCCAGTTTGTCGCAGCAGCATACGATCCCGATGGTTCAATAGTCGGTAAATACTGGTCATTCGGCGACGGATCCCCCGATGTCCATAGCTTCGTGGCGGATCACATCTACGCAACTGCAGGCGTGTATACAGCAACCTTCACAGCGATAGATAACGATGGCTACGAAGTCACCGCCACAGTGAAAGTGACTGTCGCCGAAGCGGCCTCAGCAAGCTGGACCCCGGGACAGTTCGACTTTACAGTTGGCGGAGGCCAAACGGCAACAGGAATGCTAACTCTCTCCAACGCAGGGCCTGGCACCTTACTCTTCGGGATCGGAGAGTTTCCAAGCCTGGTGCAAATGCCGGAGAGACTGGTGCTTCCTGAGGACATAAAGGATGCTGAAGCTCGGACTGCCTCAGATCTCTACGGGGCTCATCCAAACCCTGAGAGATCAGGATGGCTGCCTGAAGACGTAGGTTCTGTGATAACGAGCTGGCGCTGCCCATCGCCTATAGGCGATCCATGGGGCGTTGGAGTGCTCTTCGACTCCGACGAGGTAGTGATAGCAGACGGCGCAGTTGATCCAACAGATGACTACGTTGTCACTTCGGACGGCGTGTACACCGGCAGGTACTGGTCTGCTAATTTCGGCGGTTCCTGGTCCGGCGACATGGCGTTCGATGGAACCTACATCTGGCAGGTAAACGTCGGCGGCGACAATGCCATCTACAAGATCGACCCTGTAAGCGGACAGACCGTCGGGTCCATAAGCAACGCGGCATGGGCCAGCGTGTCCCAGCGGGGCCTGGCATACAACGCCAACGACGATACCTTCTACATCGCCGGATGGAACGAAGACGTAATCTACAAGTTCAAGGGCGAAAGCTGGGACAATCCCGGCGCAGTCATTGAGCAATGGTCTATGCCGGTCAGCATAGCAGGGCTCGCTTATCACCCTGTAGCTGACGTGCTCATAGTAAGCTGCAACTCTTCGCCTGACATGATCTACTTTGTAAACGCAACGACCCACTTGCCCAGTTCTGGCATCCAGCGGGCGGAGATTACATGGGAGTCGGGTGCGAGGTTGCTCGCGACGGCAACCTGTGGGTCGCAAGCTGGGGCGAGAACAAGATGTACCTGGTGGAAACCGGACTTGGACCGATCGGCTCCGGCGACTGGCTGACCTGGGAGCCTGCAGAAGGCAGCGTGCCTGCGGGCGGCTCAGTGCCGATCACGGTCACAGTCAACAGCGAGAAACTCAACCCTGGACTGCACGAGGGTAATGTAGTGCTCACAACCAACGATATCGAAAACCCGCTAATCGTTGTGCCGGTGACCCTGCAGGTAGCACAACCTCCTGCAATCACGGAAGCAACTGCTGAACCCACGTTTGGCGAGCCTCCGCTGGAGGTGACGTTCCACGCAGCATTCGTTGCACCCGAGATCCCGGTCGTAGGCTACGGCTGGAACTTCGGGGATGGGACATCCTCAGCAGAGCTCGACGCAGTCCACACTTATACATCGCCTGGCAACTATATGGCTACATTCACAGTAGTCGACCAGCTCGGTGCGACTGCGGAGGCAAGCTTCGACATTGTGGTGAAACACTTGCCCCACGCAACGGTGGATCCTACACTGATCGAGATCACCCTGCCTCCCAATGCAGAAGCGACCGAGACGGTTACAGTCGGCAACGTGAACGGGAATGCGCCTCTTACCTTCAACGTGAAAGTGAAGGGTGGCAGCGCCCCTCACGTAGCCATGCCTGAACGGATCGGGACACTGATCGATCCCGACGCGGCCACGGCAGAAGGCCTGTACATGCCATTCGACCCAGCCATAGTTGAGAAGATTGCTTCCAACATCCACCCCGGCGGCGTAGGCGACATTGTGAAGTCGTGGCCGGCGCCGAGTGCAGTGGATATTGCCTGGGGCCTCGGATTCGACACCGCAAACGTGTGGCTTGCCGATCCGTTGGCCATGAAGGACTACATCATCACGCCAGCAGGCGTCTTCACAGGCACGGTCTTCAACACGCCGTGGGCAGGGTCATGGCCCGGCGACATGGCATATGACTCTAATCGGAACCTGATGTGGCAGGTCAACGTGGGCGGCGACAACGGAATCTACGGCCTCAACCCCGCGACAGGAGAGGTCGTGACCAAGATAACCTCTGGCGGCGCATGGACTTACATCTCGCAGCGCGGCCTGGGGTACGACGCCGACACCGACACCTTCTACATCGGCGGATGGAACGAGGATATCATCTACCACATCATGGGGCCGAGCTGGAGTACTCCTGGCGCGGTAATCGCGGCATACTCCTTCCCTGTGAGCATAGCAGGGCTAGAGTATCACCCCGATGGCGTACTGTGGGTATCCACCAACTCCGCTCCTGACATGATCTACGGGGTCGATATGGAATCCCTCGCCGTGATCCATCAGTTCCAGCACCCGTACCGTGGGGACTACTCCGGCGCGGGCCTGGCGCTCAACGATGACGGCAACCTATGGGTCGCGTCACAAACAAACAACTACGTCTACCTGATCGACACCGAGATGCCGCTGAGCGCCGGCATAATCGTCCAGCCCACAAGCGGCACTGTACCAACAGGACAGACCGCAGACCTTACTGTGACGATCAAAGCCGCCGAGCTCGGCAAGCCCGGTCAGGATGTGCACAAGTATCTCGAGATCCTGACGAACGACCCGATTAACCCTGCGCTCTTTGTGGATCTCATAGTCCACATCGAAGCAGGTCCTACCATTGTCGAGGCAACCGCCACCCCTGAGATCGGCCAGCCTCCGCTTACAGTGGCCTTTGCCGCCACCGTTGAACCGGGCGCCGTGCCGATAACGGATATGTGGTGGGAGTTCGGCGATGGAAGCGAACCAGTCCATGAAGTAGAGGCAACACATGTCTACACTGATCTTGGAGTATACAAAGCAATCTTCCACGTAGTAGACGAGAACGAGGTTGAAGCAACTGCCGAGCTGACAGTGACAGTCAAGTGGCTGCCTGTGCTCGGAGTTGAACCTGAAGAGTTCGACGAGATCATCCCGGTTGGAGAGGAAGAGCAGGCTGTCTTGACAGTGAGCAACACCGGCGTTGCGCCGATGAACTTCCAGATTGCCGTCGCTCCCAGCTTCGCCGGAAGCCCTGAATGGAAAGCGTACGCCGCTTCAGAGCCCGTAAAGGGCGACTACGCTTCGGAACCTAGGGGCTATGCAGGAGCTGGCGCCGGCGGCCCTGATGAGTATGGCTACATCTGGATCGACAGCAAGAACTCCGGTGGCCCTGCCTTCGATTGGGTGGAAATCAGCGGACTCGGAACACGCGTATACTTGGGCGATGACGACGGCGTGATGGTTCCCCTGCCCTTCACCTTCCCGTTCTACGGCGAAATGAAGACGCAGATCGGCATAAGCGCCAACGGCTACCTCAGCTTCGATGCCGACTCTATCAACTACTACTGGACGAACGCGCCGATTCCCACGCCGGCAAAGCCCAATGACATGCTCCCAGTCTTCTGGGATGACCTCAACCCAGGCGGCGGCGGAGAAGTCTACTACTACAACGACGCCGCGGGTGGGCGCTTCATCGTGGAGTACAAGAATATACCCAGATGGGGCGCGTCGGCAAGCTACACGTTCCAAGTGATCTTGAAGCCCAATGGAACGATAATCTACCAGTATCTCAACATGGTGGGAGACGTTGGCTCGGCCACGGTTGGAATCGAGGATTCCGCAGGAACCGATGGCCTCCAGGTAGTCTACAACGCCTCTTACATCGAAAATGAACTTGCAATAGGCTTCGCGCCAATCGGATCGATCCTCAGAGTCAATCCGACATCAGGATACCTTGTGCCCGGAGGACATCAGGATGTGGTGCTCACACTCGGATCCCCTGACGCTCCATACGGCACATACTCGCTCAACCTGTATGTGTCGGCTGACGACCCATACCGTCCGTTCGCGACCATCCCCGTCAAGCTCAAGCTAAACGCCGCACCAGTCGTCGCAATCACCGCGCCTCTCGGCGGGGCTGAGCTGCACGGGGTGTTCGAAATCGAATGGACGGCAACCGACCCTGATGATGATGGGGATGGCCTCCTGATCGACCTTGCCTGGACTCGCGACGGCAGCGAGTGGCACGAACTCGGAACCGGACTTGCCAACACTGGCTCCTTCGAGTGGAACACCATCGAAGTGGGCGAAGCTGGCGATACCTTCCGGCTGCGAGCGAAAGTCACCGACCCTGGAGACGCGCTCCACGAGTTCGTGACGGACGAGTTCACCATCATCAACAACGCACCAACCGCCGATTTCAGCTTCACTCCATCGCCCGCAACAAGGCCTGACGTTGTGGAGTTCGTTGACGAGTCGACTGATGACGGTTGGATCGTTGCCTGGCACTGGGAGTTCGGCGACGGCGCGGAAAGCTCTGAGCAGAATCCGAAGCATCAGTACGCTGAGAAGGGC
>JAGVTS010000004.1 GCA_019136685.1 Bacillota bacterium
GTCTTGATGGCGCCAATGTAGGTCTTCCTGGCTTCGAGCAGTGCCGCGGACCTCGCGTCATCCAGTTTGAGGGCGGCCAGTTCCTTTGCAGATGTTGCGGCATCGGTCGGCCCCCATGACCCCAGGACCGAGGCGGGGAACCTCCGAACAAGATCCGAGCCTGTCACACCTGCAAGTGGGGTGTACGACAACTTGAGGGTGTATGTCGACTTGTCGGTAGTATAGTCGGCGCTCACTGATAGCTTGTCGGTGATCGGCGCCTTAGCGGATACTCTCGCGGTCTGCCTGGGCTCCGCGGAAGGGCCGGACGAGCCTGACGCGCTGGCCCAGACCCCCGAGGCCGTCGCGCCGGCTGCATAGATCGGTGTGGCCAGTCTCTCACCTATCGCCGCGACCTGCAGCGATTCACGCGCCGCAACGTAGCTCCGCGACTCGCACAGCGCAGCCTCGGCGAACTCCTCGATTGTCCACGCGCGCAGGCTATCGCCTGGCGACGCCTCTGCGTGGGCAGGCACAACGTGCACCCCAACTGCGCAGATGCAGCACACGATGACCACGAACATCCTCACTGACTATCCCCCCTTATTCGTGTCGAAGCCCCTCGATGGGGTCGAGCCTCGCCGCCTTGTAGGCCGGGTAAACGCCGAAGAACACCCCAACTGCAAGCGACAGCGAGAAACCTAGTATCACCGACCTGGTATCGACGGCCGTGGGCCAGTTGAACACGCGGGTGACGATGCGAGACCCGAGGAAGCCGAAGGCTATGCCCAGTAGCCCTCCCGACACGCTCAAGGTTGCGGCTTCCATTATGAACTGCGCCAGTATCTGCCGCTCCTTGGCGCCTATTGCCTTGCGAATACCGATCTCCCTAATGCGCTCGGTTACCGACACCAGCATGATGTTCATGATCCCTATCCCGCCCACGAGGAGCGACACAGCTGCTATGCCCGAGAGAAGCAGGGTCATGGTGTCAGTCATGCTGGCCGCAAAGTCAAGCACATCGGCCTGGCTGCTCAGCCTGAAGGCCCGTTCGTCACCGGTCTCCAGCAGAAGCGTGGCATACACCTGATCATAGGCGGCATCCATCTCCTTGTCGCCCACCGCCTGCACGCTGATGGTGCTGATGTTCTTGTTGCCGGTCAGACGCTTTTGCATGGTGGTGTATGGTATGAACATGACATTGTCTACGCTGGAAAACCCGGTGTCGCCCTGAGACGCAGCTACGCCCACAACTGTGAACCTGACCCGATCAAACCGAACTCTCTTTCCCAGAGGGTCCTCCTCTTCGAACAGCTCAGTTGCAAGGTCTGCACCGAGCACGCAGTTCCAGGTGGCAGCCTCGATATCTGCGTCGGACAGGAATGCTCCCCGCGCAACCTTGAGGTTCCTCACCTCCAGGTAGTTGGAGGATGTGCCTATCGCCGTGGTGGCGAGGCCGTTGGATCCGTATGATGCCGTCCCCGACCTGCTGATCTGGGGAGTCACCTGCCGCACAGAGCTGCATTGCTCGATCGCCGGCAAGATGCGGTTAGTTATCTTCGAGTAGGCGCTGCGATAGCCACTGGATATGGTGATGAGATTCGACCCAAGCCTCTGAATCTGCGTCTCGGTTTGGCGCTTGGCGCCAGTGCCGATTGACACCGTGATTATCACTGCCGAAACGCCGATTATCACCCCGAGCGTCGTAAGAAAAGAGCGAAAGGGGCTGCCCAGCAGACCTCCCATAGCCAGCCTGACGTTGTCTGCCGGTCTCATGCACGCGCACCCCCCGTCGCAGCTAGGCTGTCTTCGACGCATACACCGTCCCTGAACCTGAGCACCCGAGGAGTGTAGGCTGCGACCTCCGGCTCGTGAGTCACGACGATCACCGTCATACCGTCGCTGTTCAGCCCGCGGAGTATCTCCATGATCTCGCGGCTCGCGGCGGAATCCAGATTACCTGTGGGCTCGTCCGCCAGCACCAGCCGGGGCCGGCCGACCAAGGCTCTGGCTATGGCGACTCGCTGCTGCTCTCCTCCCGACAGTTCGCTGGGGCAATGGCGCATTCTGCCGCCCAGCCCCACCATCTCCAGCGCTTCACCGGCCGCTTCTCGCCTCTCCCGGGGAGCCACTCCTGCGTAGATCAGAGGCATTTCGACATTGCTCACAGCGTCCAGCCGCTGAAGCAGGTTGAACGACTGAAACACGAAGCCGATAGTGCGGTTTCTGATGTCGGCCAGCTGATCCGAACTGAGCTTGCCGACCACGTGGCCGTCAAGAATGTACTCTCCGGATGTGGGCCTATCCAAACACCCCAGGATGTTCATCAATGTGGACTTGCCTGAACCGGAGTGGCCCATTATGGAGACAAACTCGCCCTCTTCTATCGCAAGGGTCACCCCGCTCAGGGCGTTGATTCGGACAGACCCTCGCCCGGTGGAGTATACCTTGTGTACATCTTTCAGCTCGATGAAGCTCATGGCGATACCTCTACCTTCTGGGCATGCCGCCGCCGTCCATGCCCGGCATTGGGAAACTCGGCATCCCAGTCTGACTATCCCGCCTCGAAAAGCTTCCCGAGGAAGTCGCCCGGCCATCCGTGACGACAACTATTTCGCCGGCGGACAGACCGGAGATTATCTCCGCGGCAGTGGTTGTTCTCATCCCAACCTCAACACTTCGGGGTTCGATGTCCCCGTCGGCATTGCGCACCTGCACAGCGTATCTGCCCATCCGCCCTTCCAGAGCACTGATGGGAACTATGATGGCGTTGTCGACACGTTCCACCGTGATCTCCGCCTCTGCGCTCATTCCAGGTCGTGCGCTGGGGTCGGGATTGTCGATGCCGATATCGACATTGAACACCACAATGCCGCTCTTCGTCTCGCCGACCTTGCCCACGGCCGATACGGTTCCCGCGAGCGACAAGCCGTCTACTGCGTCCAGTGTGATGTCCGCTCTTTGGCCTACCTGAACGACCCCGATGTCGTTCTCGTCTACCGTGACCTTGAGCACCACGTCACGCGGGTCAACCATAGTCACTACAGCAGCCGAAGGCGATACACTTCCGCCAACGACGGCCTTTACGGCGGTGATCACGCCGTCCATCGGCGAACGAATCAGGCCGTCGCCGGAATGAGTCACAAGGCTATCCAGCTTGAGCCTGGCCGCCTGCAGGTTGTCCTGCGCCTGCACGACACTGGACTCGGCAGACTTGAGTTCTTTGTCTGTAGCGGCGCCTCGTCCGTGAAGGTCGCGAATCTTGCCAAGCATGTCTTGCGCGCTCTTGAGTTCTTCCTCACGCTGCCTGACGTTTGATCTTGCTTGCTGCACATCGATTTGGTCCTGGACCAGGCGCACAAGCACATCCCCCGCCTTCACCTCTCGCCCCACATCCACCAGGACCGCATCAACGATACCGGACTTTTCCGGATAGACGTCAATCTGCCCCGCTGCGCTCAGATTGCCTGTGGCAGAGAT
>JAGVTS010000067.1 GCA_019136685.1 Bacillota bacterium
TGAGCGCGGATTTGACTGGAGGAGGGGCGCCAAAAGTCATTGAGGTCCGCGCTATTCGTTATGCCCGGGAATCATACAAGGAAGCAGGGTGGATTGCATGGGCATTGCCGAGAGACCGATGGTGCGCAAGAGGATATCGTTCTCCAGGATAAAGGATGTTCTTGAAGTTCCCAACCTCATCGAGATCCAGCAGAAATCATATCAGTGGTTCCTCGATGAGGGCCTGCTCGAGACGTTCCGCGACATCTCTCCGGTACAGGACTTCACGGGAAACCTTGCCCTCGAGTTCACCGGATACTCGCTCGGGTCGCCCAAGTACACAGAGGACCAATGCAAACAGCGTGATGTGACGTACGCGGCTCCGCTCAAGGTGAAGGTGCGGTTGATCAACAACGATACTCGTGAGGTCAAAGAGCAGGAAGTATTCATGGGCGATTTCCCTCTGATGACCGAAACCGGCACGTTCATCATCAATGGGGCTGAGCGAGTCATCGTCAGCCAGCTCGTACGGTCGCCGGGAACATATTTCGATACGACAAAAGACACTTCCGGCAAGACGCTGTACAGCGCGTCCATAATCCCCAACCGCGGCGCCTGGCTGGAGTTCGAGACCGACGCGGCTGATGTCGTATACGTGCACGTCGACCGGACGAGGAAGATACCTGCAACGGTTCTCCTGAGGGCGCTTGGATTCGGTTCGACTCAGCGCATAATGGAGCTGTATGGCGAGAACGAGTTCATCCGGAACACGCTCGAGCGCGACAACACCAACAATGAGGAAGAGGCTTTGGTCGAGATCTACAAGAGGCTTCGCCCCGGCGAACCGCCTGCTGTGGAGAGCGCCAGGTCTCTGTTTGAGTCGCTTTTCTATGACCCCAAGCGGTACGATCTTGGAGGGGTCGGGCGCTACAAGCTTAACAAGAAGCTTGAGCTTGCCGACAGGCTGATTGGCAAGACCTTGTCGAGGGACCTAATCAGCGAGGGCGATATGCCGGGTCAGGCGGGGCTTGGCCCTATCGTTGACCCCGATACCGGGGAAGTGTTGGGTGCTATGGTCGACCCCAACACCGGAGAAGTGCTGGCCGACGCTGTCGGCTTCGAAGTGCCGCGCGCAGGTGAGATGATCAGGGCTCGCAGGGCAGAGGCGGTACGGATGATTGAGCGCGCTCGGCACCTCACCGAAGCTTATGTGCTCGATCCTGATGGCAGAGAAGCGAAGATCCTGGGTAATGGCTATCTGGCGCCCGACGTCAAAGTAATCACGCCTGCCGACATCGTGGCTGCAGTCAACTACTTGGTCAATCTGCAGCACGGGATCGGCGTCACCGACGATATCGACCACCTGGGCAACCGGAGGCTTAAGTCCGTCGGCGAATTGCTGCAGAACCAGTTCAGGATAGGGCTGTCGCGCATGGAGCGAGTCATACGCGAGCGCATGACCATTCAGGATGTGGAGGCCGTCACCCCGCAGGCCCTTATCAACACCAGGCCTGTTGTGGCGGCTGTCAAGGAGTTTTTCGGGTCCAGCCAACTGTCGCAATTCATGGACCAGACCAATCCCCTGGCAGAGCTGACGCACAAGAGGCGCCTGTCGGCGCTGGGCCCCGGAGGGTTGTCGCGTGAGAGGGCCGGTTTCGACGTCCGTGACGTGCATCACTCTCACTATGGCAGGATGTGCCCGATCGAGACCCCTGAAGGCCCCAACATCGGCCTGATCGGATCGCTGTGCACTTACGCCCGGATCAACGAGTACGGTTTCATCGAAACGCCTTATCGGAAAGTCGAGGATGGTAAGGCCACGAGCGAGATCCGGTACCTCACTGCCGACGTCGAGGACAGATACACGATTGCCCAGGCGAACGAGCGGCTGAACGAAGACGGCAGCTTCGTCAACCCCAGGGTCACGTGCCGCCTGAAGGAAGACATTGTTATCGTATCGCCTTCACAGGTGGACTTCATGGACGTGTCGCCCAAGCAGCTGGTGTCGATTGCTACGGCGCTCATCCCGTTCCTGGAGAACGATGACGCTGGGCGTGCTCTGATGGGTTCCAACATGCAGCGCCAGGCTGTGCCGCTCATCCGAACTGAGGCGCCGTTTGTAGGCACCGGCATGGAACTCAAGGCTGCCGTAGACTCCGGAGTGGTGCTTGTGGCCAAGCGGGCCGGAACCGTGGAACGAGTCTGCGCCGACTTCGTCAGAGTGCGAAGGGACGATGGTGAAGCAGACCATTACAACCTGATGAAATTCGCCCGTTCCAATCAGGGCACCTGTATGAACCAGCGGCCGATTGTCAAAGCCGGGCAGCGTGTGGAAGTCGGCGATGTGTTGGCCGACGGCCCGTCCACCGACCAGGGCGAAATGGCTCTCGGGCGCAATGTGCTGGTGGCGTTCATGCCCTGGGAAGGCTGCAACTATGAGGACGCGATCCTCATATCTGAGCGCTTGGTGAGCGACGATGTGTTCACCTCAATTCACGTTGAGGAGTACGAGTCCGAGGCGCGCGATACCAAGCTGGGGCCGGAGGAGATAACTCGTGACATCCCCAACGTCGGAGAAGATGCCCTGAAGGACCTGGATCACGAGGGGATCATCCGTGTTGGCGCCGAGGTGCGCACCGGCGACATCCTTGTGGGCAAGGTCACGCCAAAGGGCGAAAGCGAGCTCACGCCGGAGGAGCGACTGCTCAGAGCAATCTTCGGAGAGAAGGCGCGGGATGTGCGCGACACTTCTCTGAAGGTGCCTCATGGCGAGGCGGGCAAGGTAGTCGCGGTGCACGTGTTCTCGCGTGAAAACGGCGACGAGCTTGGTCCGGGCGTCAACAAGCTGGTGCGGGTGTATGTGGCCCAGAAGCGCAAGATCTCCGAGGGCGACAAGATGGCCGGCCGCCATGGCAACAAGGGTGTCATAGCCAAGATTCTGCCGGTGGAGGATATGCCGTTCCTTCCCGACGGTCGCCCGATACAGATAGTCCTGAATCCGCTGGGCGTTCCGTCGCGAATGAACATCGGGCAGGTGCTCGAAACGCACCTGGGGTGGGCATCCGCCACGCTGGGGCTGCACATAGCCACTCCCGTATTCGACGGAGCGCGCGAGGATGACGTATTCGAGCATCTGGAGAAGGCCGACCTGCCTAAAGACGGCAAGATGGTACTCTACGATGGCAGAACAGGCGAACGCTTCGATCGCAAGGTCACCGTGGGTTACGCCTATCTGATGAAGCTCATGCACCTTGTGGACGATAAGATACACGCCCGTTCCACCGGGCCGTATTCACTGGTTACCCAGCAACCGCTCGGCGGCAGGGCGCAGTTCGGCGGGCAGCGCTTCGGTGAGATGGAGGTGTGGGCGCTGGAGGCTTACGGCGCCGCGTACACTCTCCAGGAACTGCTCACAGTGAAGTCTGACGACATTGCGGGACGAGTGAAGACGTACGAAGCAATCGTCAAGGGCGACAACGTGCCCGAGCCCGGCGTGCCTGAGTCTTTCAAAGTCCTCATTAAGGAGTTGCAGAGCCTTTGCCTCGACGTCAAGGTGCTTTCAGACGATGAGCAGGAGATCGAGATCCGCGAGGCCGACGACGATATCGAGGGTACCGCAAGGGAACTCGGGATCGATATTGGCGACAGGTCGAACAGGATCGACCGGATCGGCGGGCCATATCGGGAGACGGAAGCAGCCGATGCCACCATGGAAGATCAAGGCGACAACTTGGGCGAGGACGAAGGCGAGGAGAAGGATGAGAGTGCCGATTCCTCTGAATCAGATGCTAACGACAGCGATGACGACAAGATAGATTAGGAGCCCGAGGGCGAAGAAGGGGGAGAGGCGGATGCTGGACGTCAATGACTTCGAGCGGATCAGGATAGCGATGGCATCCCCGGAACAGATACGCGGATGGTCGAGCGGCGAGGTCAAGAAGCCTGAGACCATTAACTACCGCACTCTCAAGCCCGAACGCGAGGGACTCTTCTGCGAGAAGATATTCGGACCCCAGCGTGACTGGGAGTGCCACTGCGGGAAGTACAAGCGGATCAGGTACAGGGGAGTAGTCTGCGACAAGTGCGGAGTCGAGGTCACCCGCGCCAAGGTGCGTCGTGAGCGGTTGGGCCACATTGAGCTAGCGGCCCCGGTCTCGCACATCTGGTATTTCAAGGGCATTCCGAGCCGTATGGGGTTGCTTCTCGACATGTCCCCCAGGGCTCTAGAGAAGATACTATACTTCGCGTCCTATATCGTCACGGACCCAGGCGACACGCCTCTGGCCAGGAAGCAACTGCTGACTGAGACGGAATACCGGGACTACAGGGACAAGTACGGGCAGCTGTTCAGGGCGTCGATGGGGGCCGAGGCCGTTCAGGAACTTCTGCGCCAGATCGACCTGGATGAGCTCGCGACAGAGTTGCGGGAGGAGATTGATAGCACCTCCGGCCAGCGGCGAATCCGGGCAATCCGCCGTCTTGAAGTAGTTGAGGCCTTCCGCAAGTCCGGGAACAGGCCGGAGTGGATGATCCTGGAAGTCGTGCCGGTGATCCCGCCCGATCTCCGCCCTATGGTACAGCTTGACGGCGGCAGGTTCGCCACCAGCGACCTGAATGATCTGTACCGTCGTGTGATCAACCGCAACAACAGGCTGAAGAAGCTCCTGGAGCTTGAAGCGCCGGATATCATTGTGCGTAACGAGAAGCGGATGCTGCAGGAAGCCGTGGACGCTCTGATTGACAATGGGCGCCGCGGACGACCGGTGACGGGCCCGGGCAACAGGCCCTTGAAGTCCATCTCGGATCTTCTCAAGGGCAAGCAGGGGCGTTTCCGCCAGAACCTGTTGGGAAAGCGCGTTGACTACTCCGGTCGTTCGGTCATCGTGGTCGGCCCCACTCTGAAGATGCACCAGTGCGGCCTGCCCAAGGAGATGGCCCTGGAGCTGTTCAAGCCGTTCGTCATGAAGCGACTGGTTGATCGGGGGCTTGCGCACAACATCAAGAGCGCCAAGCGAATGGTGGAACGGGTCAGGCCGGAGGTATGGGACGTGCTCGAGGAGATCATCACCGAGCACCCGGTGCTGCTCAACCGCGCACCCACCCTGCACAGGCTGGGGATACAGGCCTTCGAGCCTGTTCTGGTCGAGGGCCGGGCCATACAGATCCATCCGTTGGTGTGCACTGCGTACAATGCGGACTTCGACGGCGACCAGATGGCCGTGCATGTGCCGCTCTCGGCTGAAGCCCAGTCCGAGGCGAGGCTTCTGATGTTGGCGGTCAACAACATACTGTCGCCGGCTCACGGCGGCCCTGTGGCCACACCCACGCAGGACATGGTCCTGGGTTGCTACTACCTAACGTTCGAGCGCGTAGGCGCTCGCGGCGAAGGCAAGATCTTTGAGACTCCGGAGGCAGCCAAGGCGGCGTACGACGCAGGCGTGGTTGCGCTCCATGCACGGATAATGGTGCGGATGCCCGAGAGCAAGAACGTGCGAGGGGCGAAGGAAGCCAATACCCGCAGAATAGTCACGACCGTTGGTAAGCTCGTGTTCAACGAGATCTTCCCCGACGACTTTCCGTATATCAACTCGGCCGAGTCCACTTTCGACGACATGCTCACCGCCGGCGATTTCGTGCCCCGTGGAGTGTCGTTCGACGAGTTTCTGGCTACCGGCGGAGGACGCAGCAGGAGGCCTGCGAGCAAGAGCTTCCTGAGCAAGCTGGTGGGCAAGATAAGGCGGATGAGCGGCAACGCGATGACTGCTGATGTTCTGGACGCCTTGAAGCGCCTGGGCTTTCACTACGCTACTATTTCAGGCACCACCGTGGGAATCGGCGATATTGCAATCCCAGAGGAGAAAGCGGAGATCATACGCGAAGCCGAGATGAAGGTAGAACAGATCGAAGGCCAGTACAGGCGGGGCCTGCTGCTGGAGGACGAGAAATACAGCTTGGTAATAGATGTGTGGACCGAGGCGCGTGAGAAGGTCCAGAAAGCCATGATGAAGCACCTTAACCCCGAGGAGATCATGCGCGAGAGGGTTGAGGCAGCGCGGGAACGCGGCGCGGGCAAACCCGAGGAGTTCACCGTGGATCAGCTCAACCCGGTCTACATGATGGCCACATCCGGCGCCCGCGGCAACGTGCAGCAGCTCAACCAGCTGGCGGGCATGCGCGGCCTGGTGGCCGACCCGTCGGGGCGGACCATCGACGTGCCCATCAAGGCCAATTTCCGCGAGGGTCTCACCGTGCTGGAGTATTTTATCTCCACACACGGCACGCGCAAGGGATTGGCCGACACGGCCCTCAGGACGGCCGACTCGGGCTACCTCACTCGCCGTCTGGTGGACGTGGCGCAGGATGTGATAGTCCGCGAAGATGACTGCGGAACTGACGAGGGCATTGAGGCCATAGTGCTCATGGAGGGCGACACCGTTATCGAGACTTTGGCTGAGCGAATAACCGGACGAGTCAGCCTGCAGGAGCTAGTCGACGAGCAGACAGGCGAAGTCTTGCTAGAGGCCAATGAGATGATCAACGAGGATCAGGCCGGCGAGATCGAGAGTCGCGGCTACAAGTCGTGGCCCATCCGTTCAGTTCTCAAGTGCCGCACCAGATACGGCGTGTGCGTCAAGTGCTACGGGCGAAACCTGGCCACAGGGAACTCGGTCGAAGTGGGCGAGGCTGTGGGCACTATCGCTGCGCAATCCATCGGCGAGCCCGGCACGCAGCTCACAATGAGGACGTTCCATACCGGCGGAGTCGCGGGCGACGATATCACCCGGGGCCTGCCCCGCGTGGAGGAGCTGTTCGAGGCGAGGAAGCCTAAGGGGCTAGCCACCGTAACGGAGTACGACGGTGTGGTGCGCATAGCGGAGGTCAAGGGAGTCCGCAAGGTTATCGTCACCACCGACTCCGACGAGGAGCACGAGTACTCGGTGCCGTTCGGCGCGCGCCTGGAGGTGCGCGAGGGCGACACGGTGGTTGCCGGCGACAAGCTTACCGAAGGTTCGCTGAACCCCCATGATATACTGCGGATTCGCGGGCCGGTGGCAGTTCAGCAATACATCGTGCGAGAGGTACAGGATGTGTACCGTTCGCAGGGCGTGGAGATCAACGACAAGCACATTGAGGTCGTTGTGAGGCAGATGATGCGCAAGGTCAAGGTGGAGGATCCGGGCGAAACCAGCATGCTCCCGGGAGAGACCATCGACGTGTTCAGATTCGAGGAGGCGAACGAAGAGGCCGAGGCCAGCGGTTTGGGAACGGCCACTTCCAAGCCGATTCTGCTGGGCATCACCAAGGCGTCGCTCCAGACGGATAGCTTCCTCTCAGCGGCGTCGTTCCAGGAGACGACTCGAGTACTGACCGATGCGTCTATCAAGGGCAGGACCGACCCGCTCATCGGCCTGAAGGAGAATGTCATCATAGGCAAGCTCATACCGGCCGGAACGGGGATGAGCAGATACCGCAACATCCGGATCAAGGTTGACCCGGAGGCTGACGCGGAGCTGATGATGGCGCCGATCACGGATGATCGAGCCCGACTTGAGGCAGCACCGACCGCTGGGATCGGCGGCGCGGGCGGGTCCTTTGCAGCCGGCGCAGATCGACATTTCGGAGCGCCCATGGCGGAGCACCTTGATCGAGCCTCGGCATCGGCGCTGGGCCATGTCGATGCGGCAACAGAGTCCTGACAGGGCGAGGTGGCGATTTCGTGCCCTTGACACGTCCGAGGGCTGATGGTAAAATGTAAAACTGTCTGAGCCACTATCGCAGTGTAAGGCAGACTAGGCTGAAAGGGGCGAAAGCCGTTCATGTACGAGGACCTCGCCTCTGCCCCGAGCCGGGTCATCGGCGTCAAGCAGACGGTGAGAGCCTTGGAGCGCGGGGCAGTGAGGGCGGTGTATGTCGCCCGCGACGCTGAAGAACGTGTCGTGCGCGAACTGAAAACGCTCGCTATGGCGAAAGGCGTTCCGGTTACCCCGGTTGAATCCATGGATGAACTAGGCAAGGTGTGCGGGATAGATGTGGGCGCGGCGGCAGCCGCCATACTACACGAGTGAATCGTGCCCCTTGCACCTGAAGATAGGTGGAAGGGGCATGTTGTGTCCGAAATGTTGCAGTCTTGCGGAAGGAGGTGGCGCATGTGCCAACCATTAATCAGCTGGTAAGGAAGGGAAGGCAGAAGGCCTCGACCAAGTCGATGGCGCCTGCTCTCAGGTACCAGTACAACTCGCTCAATCGGAGGACGGTCTATGGCGAGGGATCACCGCAGCGCAGGGGAGTATGCACAGTGGTGAGGACTACTACGCCCAAGAAGCCCAACTCTGCTCTCAGGAAGATTGCAAGGGTGAGGTTGACAAACGGACTCGAGGTAACGGCCTACATTCCAGGCGTAGGGCATAACCTCCAGGAGCACTCGGTCGTTCTGATCAGAGGCGGCCGTGTGAAGGACGTGCCGGGCGTGAGGTATCACATTGTCCGCGGCACTCTGGATGCTGCTGGAGTTGCAAATAGACGTCAGGGCCGCTCCAAGTACGGAGCGAAGCGCCCGAAGTGACGCTCCCAGGAGATAGCGAGGGGAGGGTGAGCGATGCCGAGGCGAGGCAAGGTTACAAGAAGTGAAGCGTCTCCTGACCCGATTTACGGGTCCATGCTCGTATCGGAGTTCATCAACAAGCTGATGCTTTCCGGCAAGAAGGGCACTGCCGAGGCCATCTTCTACGGGGCCGCCGAGATTATACAGAGCAAGACAGGAAAAGAGCCGCTAGAGACTTTTGACCGCGCGCTTAAGAATGTCATGCCGGTTCTCGAAGTGAGGCCTCGAAGGGTCGGAGGCGCGACCTATCAGGTGCCTATTGAAGTCAGGCCCGAGAGGCGAAAGGCGCTGGCTTTGAGGTGGATCGTGACTAATGCCAGGAAGCGTCCTGAAAAGACTATGAGTGAGCGGTTCGCCGGCGAGATTTTGGACGCGGCGACCGGCCAGGGAACCTCTATCAAGAAGCGGGAAGACATGCACAAGATGGCTGAAGCGAACAAGGCCTTTGCGCACTACAGGTGGTAAGTCCACTGTTCGGGCTGTCGGGGCGGGAAAGGAGGGAAGAGATATGCAAGGGGAGTCGCCTCTTCGGAACATCAGGAACATAGGGATAATGGCGCACATCGATGCCGGAAAGACGACTACCACTGAGCGTATTCTCTTCTATACCGGCCGCGTCCACCGTCTGGGCGAGGTCGATGCCGGCACGGCCACGATGGACTGGATGGTTCAGGAGCAGGAACGGGGTATCACTATCACTTCGGCTGCCACGACGTGCGAGTGGCGCGATTGTCGGATAAACATCATCGACACGCCCGGGCACGTTGACTTCACCGTGGAGGTCGAAAGGGCTCTCAGGGTGCTCGACGGCGCAGTGGCGCTTTTCGACGCCGTGGAGGGTGTGCAACCTCAGTCGGAGACTGTATGGCGCCAAGCGGATCGGTACGAGGTCCCCCGGATCGCTTTCATCAACAAGATGGACCGAGTCGGAGCGGATTTCGATAACGCCGTCGAGATGATGAAGGAGATGCTCGGTGCGATCGTCGCTCCGGTGCAGATGCCGATAGGCGCTGAGGACCAGTTCCGCGGGATGATCGACCTGATCGGCAGGAAGGCCATCGTATACCTCGACGACCTGGGGCTTTCGAGGCAGGTCACGGAAATCCCCGAGGACCTGCGAGACCAGGCAGAGCAGGCGCGCGAGCGATTGGTCGAGCGTATTGCCGAGAACGACGATGAGGCCATGGAGCTGTATGTGGCGGGCGAGGAGATCCCCAATGAAGTACTGGTTGCGGGTCTGCGCAGGGCGACGTTGTCTGCAAAGCTCACGCCGGTGCTGTGTGGCTCCTCATTCAGGAACAAGGGAGTCCAATCCCTGCTGGACGCCATTGTAGACTATCTGCCGTCGCCGGTTGACACGCCTCCGGTCGTGGGGGTCGATCTCTCGGAAGGGAAGGAGCAGGTCATCAGGAAGCCTTCGGACTCTGAACCCTTCTGTGCGCTGGCGTTCAAGATCGCCACCGATCCGTACGTGGGCAAGCTGGCTTACTTCAGGGTCTACTCCGGAATGGCCAAGGCGGGCAGCGTGATCTACAACGCCTCGAAGGGCAAGCGCGAGAGGTTGGGCCGCATCCTCAGGATGCACGCCAACCACCGCGAGGAACTCGACGTAATCTCAACAGGCGACATAGCGGCAGCTGTGGGCCTGAGGGATACTACTACCGGAGATACCCTGAGCGACGAAGTCAGCCCTTTGCTGCTCGAACGCATGGAGTTCCCCGAACCGGTCATAGATGTTGCTGTTGAGCCCAAGAGCAAGAATGACGAGGATCGCCTCACCATGTCATTGGCGAAATTGGCTGAGGAGGATCCCACATTCCGCATCCACACAGATCCGGAGACCGGGCAGACTATCATCTCCGGCATGGGTGAGTTGCATCTTGAGATCATCGTCGACAGGCTGCTCAGGGAGTTCAATGTGCAGGCCAACGTGGGCAGGCCTCAGGTGGCCTACAGGGAGACCATCGCCGATTCGGCGCGGGCAGAGGGCAGATTCGTGAGGCAGACGGGCGGGCGCGGTCAGTTCGGCCACGTGGTGCTGGAAGTCGAGCCAGGGCCTCCCGGATCGGGCCTCACGTTCGAGAATAAGATCGTGGGCGGAGCGATCCCCAAAGACTTCATACCCGCTGTCGAGCACGGTATTCGCGAAGCGTCCGGCACTGGAATACTAGCTGGATATCCCGTGGTCGACGTGGCGGTAGCACTTGTGGATGGTTCATATCACGAGGTGGATTCCTCAGAGATCTCCTTCAAGATTGCTGGCTCGCTTGGTTTCAAGGAAGCGGTGGAGGCGGCAAAGCCCGTGCTCCTCGAGCCCATCATGAAGGTTGAGATAGTCACTCCTGAGCAGTACGTGGGCGACCTCATCGCCGATATGGGAGCGCGGCGCGGGAAGGTGACTTCCCTGGAGAACGCGGGCACGAACCAGATGATTCGCGTACAGGTCCCACTTGCCGAGATGTTTGGGTATGCCACTTCGCTGCGGTCGCTTTCACAGGGAAGGGCCAACCACACAATGCATTTTCTCAGGTACGAGCAGGTCCCCCCGCATAAGTCGGAGGAGATCATGCGGCGGTACCGAGGAGTTTTGTCCTGAGAACACAAGGGAGGATTGAAAGAAATGGCCAAGCAGAAGTTTGAGAGGACCAAGCCCCACCTCAACATAGGGACGATCGGGCACGTCGACCATGGCAAGACTACTCTCACGTCTGCCATCACTAACGTGCTGGCCAAGGCCGGGCTTGCCAGTTTCATGGACTTCGACAAGATCGACAAGGCGCCTGAGGAGAAGGCCCGTGGAATCACCATCTCCACATCTCACGTGGAGTATGAGAGCCCCAAGAGGCACTATGCCCACGTCGACTGCCCTGGCCACGCCGACTACATCAAGAACATGATTACCGGTGCGGCTCAGATGGACGGAGCGATTCTCGTAGTGTCGGCCGCCGACGGCCCGATGCCCCAGACCCGTGAGCACATCCTGCTCGCCCGTCAGGTGGGCGTGCCCTCGATCGTGGTCGCGCTGAACAAGGTCGACATGGTCGACGATCCGGAACTGCTCGAGCTGGTCGAGCTGGAGGTACGGGATCTGCTCTCCGAGTACGAGTTCCCCGGCGACGATATCCCGGTCGTGCCCCTATCGGCCCTGAAGGCCGGCGAGTGCGCCTGCGGCAAGCAGGATTGCCAGTGGTGCGGGCCGGTCTGGAAGCTCATTGAGGCATGCGACAGCTACTTCCCGGAGCCGGAGCGCCAGGTCGACAAGCCGTTCCTCATGCCTATCGAGGACGTGTTCACTATTACCGGGCGCGGCACGGTCGTCACCGGCAGGGTGGAGCGCGGCATCGTGAAGGTAGGAGAGGAAGTTCAGATCGTAGGGCTCAGGCCTGATACCAAGAAGACGGTCGTGACCGGCGTTGAGATGTTCCGGAAGCTGCTCGACCAGGGCCAGGCGGGCGATAACATCGGCTGCCTGCTCCGGGGCATAGACCGCGACGAGGTGGAGCGCGGCCAGGTGCTGGCGAAGCCCGGATCGATCACACCGCACACGAAGTTCACAGCGCAAGTGTACGTGCTGACGAAGGAAGAGGGCGGGCGGCACACACCGTTCTTCAATAACTACAGGCCGCAGTTCTACTTCAGGACTACCGACGTCACCGGCAGCATTCAGATGCCCGAGGGCACCGAGATGGTAATGCCTGGCGACAACACCGTTATGACGATTACGCTGATCACTCCGATCGCCATGGAGCCCGGCCTGCGTTTTGCCATCCGCGAGGGCGGCCATACCGTCGGCGCTGGGGCGGTCACTTCGATCATCGAGTAGTTGGCCGGCGAGGTGTCGGGTGTGTAATCCGCTCGCCTCGGAAGGCCCCGGCCCTAGCGGGGGTGGGCCGTCCCGCCCCCGCTCATTTGGAGAGAATGAGCATGCAAGCTATGAAGCGGGAGATTGTCCTGGCCGCTCCCAATGGCAGGAGTAAACTTCCGTGGAGTATGTCCGACAAAGCAATCGGGCGATCAGGAGGGATATTGCGTGGCGAGTCAGAGAATCCGGATAAAGCTTAAGGCTTTTGATCACAAGATCCTGGACCAGTCAGCTGAACGCATAGTGGACACGGCCAAGCGGATGGGATCTCAGGTGTCGGGTCCGGTGCCGCTCCCGACTGAGAGGAACGTCTATACAGTTCTCCGGTCGGTTCACGTTGACAAAGACTCCAGAGAGCAGTTTGAGATGAGGACGCACAAGAGGCTCATCGATATCCTAGAGCCCACTCCGAAGACGATCGACGCCCTTATGCGCCTTGACCTGCCTGCTGGAGTGGACATAGAGATCAAGCTCTAGATGACGATGGGGGGTGTAAGGCATGGGCAGAGCTATACTCGGCAGAAAGATTGGGATGACTCAGCTGTTCGAAGATGACGGTCGGGTACATCCAGTTACCGTTATAGAGGCCGGGCCTTGCTACGTAGTGCAGAAGAAGAGCCAGGCCCGAGATGGCTACGAGGCCATCCAGGTCGGTTTCGGCGACATGCGCGAGCGGTTGGCCACCCGAGCGGTTGGCGGACACTACGCGCGTAGCCGGGTGAAGCCGAAGAAGTATCTCAGAGAGTTCCGGGTGGAGTCGTCTGACTCCTTCGAGCTTGGCCAGGAGATCCGGGTGGACCAGTGGTCTTCTGGGGATCTCGTGGATGTCGTCGGCACGTCTCGCGGCCGCGGGTTTGCCGGCGTCATCAAGCGGTGGAACTTCCATAGGGGCCCCATGAGCCATGGCTCCATGTACCATCGGCGCGTAGGGTCACTTGGCGCAACCGCCCCGGCCAGAGTGTTCAAAGGCCGCAAGATGCCGGGCAGGCTGGGAGGGGAGCGAACGACCACCCTGGGCCTGACCGTGGTAAGGGTAGATTCGGAGCGGAACCTGATCATGGTGAAGGGCGCGGTGCCCGGAGCCAGGGGCGGGCTTGTGACGATCCGGGACTCCGTGAAGGCTAAGAAGGAGTAAGGAGGCGTGGGAGATGCCTAAAGCACCACTGTTCGATGTAAAAGGCAACAGGCTCGGAGAGGTGGAGCTTCCTGACGCCGTCTTCGGAATAGAGCCCAACGAGTACGCGGTACACGAGGCTGTCACGCTTCAGGCACCGGCAGGGCCAGGCATGGTTCGCGCAGGTCTCCGCTGTGGCGCGGCGGCGGCGTGGTGTTCGGGCCTACCCCGAGGAAGTACGGCTATTCGATGCCGAAGAAGGTCCGCCGGCTAGCCCTGCTCTCGGCTCTGTCGGCGAGGGCCCAGGGGGACGCGATATTCGTCGTGGATTCGCTGGAGCTTCCCGAGCCCAGCACAAAAGCGATGGCGGCGCTGTTTAGCGCGATCGGGGTAGAGAAACCGCTGGTGGTGACGGCTACAAGGGACGAGATCGTAGAGAAATCCACCAGGAACATCCCAAACGCGCTGGCTCTGGGCGTCGCCGGGCTTAACGTGTATGATGTGGTGAACCATCAAGCGCTTGTCATAGCGCGCGAAGCGGTCGCCAAAGCAGAGGAGGCCCTGGCGTAATGGTACACCCGCAGGATATCATCATAAAGCCGATCATCACTGAGAAGAGCACAGCGATGGGCGAAGACAGCAGGTATGTCTTCAAAGTGAAGAACGATGCCAATAAGGTGGAAATCGCCAAGGCCGTCGAAGCGCTGTTCAAGGTGACTGTGGTCTCTGTTAACACGATCACAGTACCGGGCAAGCTCAAGAGGCAGGGGCGGTCGCAGGGAATGACGCCTCAATGGAAAAAGGCCATTGTCACGCTGAAAGACGGCGACCGGATTCCGCTGTTCGAGGGCGCCTAAAGCGACGCAGCAAAGGAGGTATGTGGGATGGGAATCAAGGCATTTAAGCCAACATCGCCGGGGCGC
>JAGVTS010000065.1 GCA_019136685.1 Bacillota bacterium
CATTGCGCCGGGGATAATGATATCCGCAGAGGCCCTATATGCTCGAGCGGCGCGTCTGCCTCGGGTGGAGCTTGTGAAACCCGAGTCCGTGATAGGCAGGAATACTGTCGCCAGCATGCAGTCGGGAATAGTATTCGGGTTTGTGGGCCAGGTTGATGAGATCGTGCGGAGGATGAAAGAGGAGCTGCACGGAAAGCCCAGGGTAGTCGCTACCGGCGGGCTGGCGGAGATGATCGCGGGCGAGTCGAGCCAGATCGACGAGGTCAACCCGTATCTGACCCTCATTGGCCTGCGAATCTTGTGGGATAGGAATCACGCGTCGTGATGAGAAACGGGCCGGGCGACCCTGGTGGACCGGCGTGAAATGACAGGAGAGAGATGAGAGATTGACCAATACGTCATACAAGCTAGAGAACCCGTCCGGGCAGGACGGCGACGAGGGACCGCCCGGGCCGGACGACCGTGAGCGGGCCGTCTTGGTTGGGCTTGACTCAACGTCCTTGTCGGGCTGGGACATTGAAGAGTCCATGGACGAGCTGGCTCACCTAGTCGACACGGCAGGCGGGCAGGTAGTGGCCAGGATCGTTCAGCGCAAGCAGAGGCCCGACCCCGCTCACTATGTGGGCGAGGGCAAGGCACGCGAAATCGAGATGATGCGTCAGGCCACAGGCGCGGATCTGGTGGTGTTTGACGAGGAACTGAGTCCTGCTCAACAGCGCAATCTGGAGGAGATAGTAAAGTCGAGGGTCATCGACCGCACGCAGCTGATTCTGGACATATTCGCCCAGAGGGCCGCCAGCGCCGAGGGGAAGCTCCAAGTGGAACTGGCCCAGTTACAGTACTGGCTTCCCAGGTTGGCCGGCCGAGGCACAGAGCTATCCCGGTTGGGCGGGGGCATTGGCACGCGCGGACCCGGCGAAACCAGACTCGAGGTGGACCGGCGGACCATTCGCTCACGCATTGCCGCGATCAAACGACAGCTGGACGAGGTGAGGGAGCGCCGCAGTGTGCAACGGCGCAGGAGACGCAACGCTGACCTCCCGGTAGTGGCTCTGGTAGGCTATACCAACGCGGGGAAGTCAAGCCTGCTCAATGCGATGACCGGCGCAGGAGTGCTGGTTGAGGATAGGCTCTTCGCTACTTTGGATCCCACTACCCGCCGGTACACATTGCCTGACGGGCAGGTGCTGTTGCTTACCGATACCGTAGGCTTCATCCAGAAACTGCCTCACCAGCTTGTGTTGGCTTTCCGGGCCACACTTGAGGAGCTTTTGGAGGCCGATGTCTTGCTGCATGTGGTGGATGCGTCACACCCGAAGGCGCCGGAGCATTGCGCGGCGGTCTTCGGCGTGCTCGGTGAAATCGGGGCGGAGGAGCATACCACCATCACAGTGCTGAACAAGCGTGATATTGTGGAATCGGCCGCGATGATAGACCGTCTTCAGCACTCGTATCCGCTCAGCGTCGCAGTGTCGGCCATAGCGGGCGAAGGCCTGAGCGATCTGGCCCGCATGATATCGGACCAACTAGCTTCGAGGCGCGAGAGAATCGAAGTGGTACTTCCGTTCAACCATCCAGCGCTGAGCCTTATAAGGAAGAGAGGCAAGGTAGTGTCTGAGGAATACCGAGACGACGGTGTGGCCATCGTTGCGGACGTAGACCGAGCCGTGGCCGGGCAGGTGCGCAAGGCCAGGCAGAGCAATCAATGACCTCACGGCGACGTACGGCCCTCGGGTTTGATATCGCCCGCGTTCGAATCGCCAACCGGCTGGTGCTGGCGCCCATGGCCGGAGTGTGCGATGCCCCTTTCAGACGAATATGCAAAGAGATGGGCTGTGGGCTGGTCTACACTGAGATGATCAGCGCCATGGCCCTTGTGCATGACAATCGCCGTACCCTGGAGATGATCCAGATCTTCGATGACGAGCGCCCTGTGGTTGTTCAGCTGTTCGGATCGGATCCGGACGTGATGGCGCGTGCAGCCGCCACTCTGGAACGGCTTGGCGCCGACATCTTGGACATTAACATGGGCTGTCCGGCTCCCAAGGTCGTACGCAGTGGGGAAGGCGCGGCGCTCATGTGCCGGCCCGGGCTGGCATGGGAGATTGTGCGCGCCGTGAGGGCGGCGTGCACTGTGCCGGTAACCGTCAAGATCCGTAAAGGATGGGATGCGGAGACGGCCAATGCGGTGGAATTCGCCGTGGGCTGTGTGGAAGCGGGCGCCGATGGCGTGGCGGTGCATGGGCGGACCAGGGCCGAAGGGTACAGCGGCGCTGCCGATTGGTCGGTGATAACCCGCGTGGCGCAGGCTGTGCCGGTGCCTGTTCTCGGCAACGGAGACGTCGATTCGCCGGAGGCGGCTGCCAGGATGCTGGACGAAACGGGCTGCGCGGCTGTGATGGTGGGCCGCGGGGCTCTGGGCAATCCGTGGATCTTTCGGCGTGCACTCAGTTACCTATCCACTGGGCAACTCCTGCCCGAACCCGAACCTTGCGAGAGAATAGCCATGGCCATGCGACATCTCAGTGATGTTGCCGCCTTCAAAGGCGATGAGGCGGCCGCCAGTCAGATGCGCAAACACCTTGCCTGGTACGTGCGAGGGCTCAGGGGCGCGGCGCGGGTACGTGAAGCCATCATGGCTGCGCCCACGGTATCGGCCCTGCAAGGCGTGCTCGCAGAGTACCTGCTTGTGTTCGCTCACGGCCAATGCTAGAATCAGAGTGTGCACAGTTCTGTGAACATATCACCCCGAGGGAAGGTGGCCTCGATGGCTCTGGTCCGCGTAGGAGATAAGGTCATCGACCGCGACAAGATCGATCGCGCCCTTGACAGGCTGTTCGAGCTGCGGCAGAACGGACTTTCCCAGGCAGAGGCGGCTGCTCGAGTGGGCATCGACAGATCTTTCGTCTCACGTATCGAGAACCTTGGCGAAGTGCGCAAGGGAAAGCGGGTCGTCCTAATCGGTTTCCCAGTCGGCAACAAGGCCGAGATCGAGGCGGTTGCCCGAAGCGCGGGCGTTGACTACACGTGGCTAATGAACGACGAGGAACGCTGGGCATATGTGCAGGATCGGTCAGGCATCGAACTTCTGAACGATGTGGTGCGCGAGATATCCGGCTTGCAGCAGTATGACCAGGTCATCTTTCTGGGCTCGGACTTTCGGGTACGCCTTATCGAAGCCATCCTAGGCGACAAGGTCACCAGCGTGGTGATTGGCCGGTCGCCCATCCATGGGGATGTCGAGGTCGATCCTCACGAGATTTCGGCTGTTATAGCGGCCGTGCGAGGAGGCGCTGACCAGTGAAGCATATCGTGAGTGTAAGCATCGGCTCATCAGAGCGCAACCATTCAGCCCACGTCACGATGCTGGGCCAGGACTATCTGGTTGAGCGGATCGGGACAGACGGCGACATAGATCGGGCCATTGATCTCATACGCGAGATGGATGGCAAGGTGGACGCGTTTGGAATGGGCGGGATAGACCTGTACATGGCGGGCGTCGGCAAGAAGTATGTGTTCAGGGATGCGAAGAAGATCGCTCGCGCTGCGCAGAAGACTCCGCTCGTCGACGGCACGGGGCTCAAGAGCACGCTGGAGTACAGAGTAGTAAAGTACGCGGCCGATGTGGAGAAGCTGCCTATCACAGGGAAGCCCGCACTTGTGGTGTGCGCCATCGACAGAATTGGCATGGGAGTGGCCTTTGAGGAGCTTGGTTGCCGCGTCACCTATGGAGACCTGATGTACGCTCTCGGGATACCCATTCCGGTTCATTCACTGAAGTGGATATACCGCTTGGCGCCGATCATCATGCCGATAGCCACTCAACTGCCATTCGAGTGGCTGTACCCAACGGGCAAGGGCCAGACCACACAGGATCCGAAAGCATCGGCCAAGTATGCGAGGTTGTATGAAGACTCCGACGTCATCGCGGGCGATTTCCATTTCATCCGCAAGTACCTCCCCGACCGGATCGACGGCAAGATCATAATCACCAACACCGTTACCTCCAAGGACGTTGAGGAACTGGGAAGGCGCGGGGCGAGCGTGCTGGTGACCACCACCCCCGAGATCGAGGGGCGTTCCTTCGGCACGAACGTGCTCGAGGCTATCCTGGTCACGCTGATCAAGAAGCCGGTCGACGACATCACAGAGAAGGACTACTTCGACATGCTGGACAAACTCGAGATCAAGCCGCGGGTAGTCAGGTACGCGCAGCCCTAGGCCCGGCAACCGCTCGGGCTGACGCAGCGAATCAGCCTCGAAGGCACTTTTATGAGGCAAGCTGACCGGCTTGACAACCCGGGGTCAGCTTGCCATAATATTGGCGTGACTTGTGGCGGGTGCGCCATCTTTTTTTCGCTGTGCGGGGTACGCGGACTTCACAGGCTCGAATCCAGGCGCATGAGCGCGAATAGAATGGGTAACGCTCCCGGGCGGCGTGCCCGGAGATGACGTTCGAGGAGGAACGGACTGTGATGCCTGACAAGGAAGTTATCTTGACTCCTGAAGGGCTGATGAATCTTGAGAAGGAACTCGAGTACCTCCGGACGATCAAGCGCCGCGAGGTCGCGGACCGGATCAAGCAGGCCATAGAGTTTGGTGACATCACCGACAACTCTGAGTATGAGGACGCCAAGAATGAGCAGGCATTCGTGGAGGGTCGCATAGCGACGCTCGAGAAGATGCTCAGAAATGCCAGGCTCATTGAAGGACCCGACGGTGACCATGACGAAGTTGCTGTGGGGTCCCGTGTAGTCTTGAAGGACCTTGACCTTGGTGATGTCGAGGAATACACGATTGTGGGTTCTGCCGAGGCTAACCCCAGCAAACAGAGGATATCCAACGAGTCCCCGGTCGGCCGCGCGGTGCTGGGCAAGGCGGTGGGGAGCGTTGTGGAGGTGCTTGTGCCGGCAGGGACCGTCAAGTACCAGGTATTACAGATTGCAAGGTGAGTGTTGATTCATGGACGAACTTGAAGACACAGCCGACGTTGCCACTATGGTAGATGAGGCGGACCAGCGTCGAGCGAAGCTTGACTACTGGCGGTCGCGCGGGGCGGACCCGTTCGGCTCCAGGTTCGTCAGGACCCATTCGTCTCGCCAGATCATCGACGGGTTTGCCGACCTCGAGGGCAAGCATGTTTCCATCGCCGGAAGAGTCATGGCCTTTAGGGGCCACGGCAAGGCTTCATTCCTCGACATTGCTGACCTAGCAGGGCGTATCCAGGTGTATGCGAGGCATGATGCGCTTGGGGACGAGCAGTACGGGATGCTTCAGCAGGTCGATATCGGCGACATCATCGGCGTCGCCGGCGAGGTCTTCCGCACGAGGCGCGGCGAGATATCTGTCGCCCTTTCCTCGTTCACAATGCTATCCAAGTCGCTCAGACCTCTGCCTGAGAAGTGGCACGGCCTCAAGGATGTCGACATCCGGTACAGGCAGCGATACGTGGACCTGATAGTCAACCCCGAGGTGCGCGACACCTTCATCACAAGGACTCGTATCGTGTCGGCCATTCGTAGCTTTCTTGACAAGCGGGGATTTCTCGAGGTAGAAACCCCATCCATGCACGCGATCGCCGGCGGCGCAACTGCTCGTCCGTTCATCACGCATCATAACGCGCTCGACATGGATCTCTACCTCCGAATAGCCACCGAACTCCATCTGAAGCGCCTGATAGTAGGCGGGCTGGAGCGTGTGTACGAGATAGGTCGCATCTTCCGAAACGAGGGCATCTCCACTAGGCACAACCCTGAGTTCACGTCGGTTGAGCTGTATCAGGCCTATGCTGATTACCACGATATGATGGAAATCACTGAGAACCTAGTGGCGCATGCCGCCCGGGAGGCCCTGGGCGCCACGCGCATTACCTACCAGGGCAGCGCAATCGACCTGACTCCGCCGTGGCCGCGGATCACAATGTCGGAGGCGGTCAGGCAGCGCACGGGAGTCGACTTCATGGCCATGAGTCACGAAGAAGCTAGGGGAGCGTGCCGCCGCATGGGGCTGGATGTTCCGGAACACGCTACTCGCGGGGCATGCCTGAGCGAAGCATACGAAGAGAAGGTAGAGGCGAGCCTGATTCAGCCTACTTTCATCATGGACTACCCCATAGAGGTGTCGCCCCTTGCCAAGAAGAGGTCGGACAACCCGGAGCTGACCTATAGATTCGAGGCGGTATGCGCCGGCCGCGAACTAGCCAACGCGTTCTCGGAGCTGAATGACCCGATCGACCAACGCGAGCGTTTTCTGGCCCAGGCGGTTGCGAGGGAGCGGGGAGACGACGAGGCGCACATGATGGATGAGGACTTCGTCACCGCCCTGGAATACGGTCTTCCGCCCACAGGCGGAATGGGCCTGGGAGTGGACAGACTCGTGATGCTTCTGACCGACTCAGCTTCCATTAGGGATGTCATTCTCTTCCCTCTGATGCGCCCGAGGGAGTAGCGAGGCGATGAGTGTGCGCATACTCGTCTATGATGACTATGCAAAGATGAGTGCCGCTGCCGCTAGGCATGTCGCGTCCCGTGTGAATGCCCGGCCCGGCGTTGTGCTGGGGCTGGCCACCGGATCGACCCCGGTCGGGATGTACGCCGAGCTAATTGAGCTCCACCGGCGAGAGGGGCTTGATTTTTCCAGGGTCACCACTTTCAATCTCGACGAGTATTGTGGCCTCGATGCCGACGATCCTCGAAGCTACGACCGGTTCATGTGGGAGCATCTGTTTGCCCACGTGAATTTGGAACGCACGCGAACCCACGTTCCTTACGGGGCGGCCCGCGATCCAGAGGCCGAGTGCATCAGGTACGAGGAGATGATCCGGGCGGCAGGCGGAATCGACCTGCAGGTGCTAGGCATAGGCATGAACGGCCACATCGGGTTCAATGAACCCGGGTCTGCGTCCAACTCCCGTACTCGTGTTGTACGACTGGCAGAGCAGACTGTGCAGGTCAACCGGGCCAAGGCCGAGGCGGAGGAACTGCCGGCATTTGCCCTGTCGATGGGGATGGGCACGATAATGGACGCACGCGAGATAGTGCTGCTAGCCAACGGGGACGCCAAGGCCGACATAATCCGTCAGGCTATCCAGGGGCCTGTTACCCCCGATGTTCCCGCATCCATCCTCCAGCGGCATCCGGACGTAACTGTCTTTCTTGACAAGCCTGCGGCCAAGCTGCTCGAACTTGATTGACGCGCTCTGTTTGGTGTGGTAACATAGCAGTTGCCGCAAGTTCGATGGGCCCGTAGCTCAGCTGGGAGAGCGCTAGAATCGCACTCTAGAGGTCGCGCGTTCGATCCGCGTCGGGTCCACCAATCAGTCTATACCTCATTTTCTTCCGGCGGGGGCACTGCTTTCGCCGGGTTTTTCATGTACGGCCTGAGAATCATGTAGCAAAAACCATTGTATAGCTTCATTTCATCGTGTACAATAGGGCAGGTATTATACCTCGGAAGGAGGGCCTTAAATGGCGTACAAGATCAACGATGAGTGCATTGCTTGCGGAGCGTGCAAGCCGGAGTGCCCTACTGACGCCATCAGCGAGGGCGATATCTACGTGATCGATCCCGATAAGTGCATTGATTGTGGCACCTGCAATGAGGTGTGCCCTGTGGGAGCGCCCAACCCTGAGGAGTAACAACCGCATTACTGTGCTTTTCGGGCAATGGGCTCCTCACCGTGTGTAGAGGAGTCCATTGGTTTGTGTATGGATGGGCGCGCCTGGCTCGGCCGCGCTCGCATTTCCGGTTCCTGGCTGAGGTTGTGCGCGCGGCGTCAGTGTAGTAAAATGAATGTTGGATTTCGGCGCTTGGGAGGTTATCGTCTTATGAGTATACATGCTTTGGAAGATAGCGCCTACGCGGTCAAGGTGGACTTCATAGGCAGGCTCAAGGGCGGAGTGATCATGGATGTCACAACGCCGGAGCAGGCCAGAATTGCCGAAGGCGCGGGCGCCGTTGCAGTAATGGCCCTCGAGCGCGTTCCCGCTGACATTCGTGCAACCGGCGGTGTCGCCAGAATGGCCGACCCCGTCATTATAGAAGCCATAAAGAATGCAGTGGGCATACCCGTCATGGCTAAGGCGCGCATCGGGCATTTCGTGGAGGCGCAGGTGTTGGAGGCCCTGGGCGTTGATTGCGTAGACGAGAGCGAGGTTCTCACGCCGGCCGATGAGAGATTCCACATCGATAAGCACGCCTTCAAGACCCCGTTTGTGTGTGGATGCCGAAACCTGGGCGAGGCACTGCGCCGCATAGGCGAGGGCGCTGCGATGATGCGCACCAAGGGCGAGGCGGGAACGGGCGACATAGTAGAAGCAGTGCGACATATGAGGCAGGTTAACGAGGATATCCGGCGACTCCACAGCATGCCCCGGGAAGAGTTGATGACTGTCGCAAAAGAGATGGGTGCGCCCTATGACCTGGTGGTCTGGGTGGCTCGAGAAGGCAAGCTCCCCGTGGCCAACTTCGCTGCGGGAGGAGTGGCCACGCCGGCCGATGCGGCATTGATGATGCAACTCGGGGCAGACGGCGTGTTCGTAGGCTCCGGCATATTCAAGTCGGAGAACCCGGAGGCACGCGCTCAAGCGATCGTTCAGGCTGTCGCTCACTACAATGATCCCGAGGCGCTCGCGCGGGTGTCGAAAGGGCTGGGCGAGGCGATGAGGGGAATCGATGCCTCCTCGATGGCCGAGGCCGACAAGATACAGGGCAGGGGCTGGTAGCGCCCACTGACCGGCAGCGTCTCCTGCCGCCGTTGTACCTTTCAGGTTCGGCGGGGTGGAGCATTCGAAGGTGAGGGTGAAGCGATGTTTGATCATGTCAGGCGGGAGGACCCAGAGCTGGCTCGCGCGATTTTCGATGAGATCCGCAGGCAGAATGGGAAGATAGAGCTGATTGCGTCTGAGAATTTCGTGAGCAGGGCGGTCCTTGAAGCTCTCGGCACGCCGCTTACAAACAAGTATGCCGAAGGATACCCGGGCAAGAGATACTACGGCGGCTGCGAGTACGTCGATGTAGCTGAGAACCTGGCCATAGAGCGGGCGAAGAGGCTGTTCGGAGCGGATCATGTCAACGTTCAGCCGCATTCGGGAGCTCAAGCCAACACGGCGGTCTACTTTGCGGCTCTGGCGCCGGGCGATGTTGTACTTGGCATGAACCTGACGCATGGAGGACACCTGACCCACGGCATGCATCTGAACTTATCGGGTAAGTACTTCAAGTTCATCCCGTACGGCGTTAGGTCCGACGATCAGCGGATCGACTACGATGAGCTGGAGAGACTTGCCCGCGAACATTCACCCAAGATGATTGTGGCCGGGGCTAGCGCGTACCCGAGGATCATCGATTTCGAAAGAATCGGCAGAATCGCCAAGAGTGTGGGCGCGCTTCTTATGGTAGACATGGCTCACATCGCAGGGCTCGTTGCGGCGGGTCTTCATCCTGACCCTGTTCCGCATGCGGATTTTGTGACCACCACTACCCACAAGACCCTGCGCGGACCGCGGGGCGGCATGATACTCTGCACTGCCAAGTGGGCGAAGAGAATCGACTCTGCAGTCTTCCCGGGTACCCAGGGCGGACCGCTGATGCACGTCATCGCCGCCAAGGCAGTCGCGTTTGGGGAGGCCTTGCGGCCCGAATTCGGGGATTACCAGAGGCAGATAGTCGCCAATGCCGTGGCGCTCGCGGATGCGCTTGTGGAGCGTGGATGGAAGCTGGTTTCCGGAGGAACCGACAACCACCTAATGTTGATGGATCTGCGCAGCGCCGGCATAACCGGCAAGGCTGCTGAAGAGGCTCTCGATTCCGTGGGCATTACCGTCAATAAGAACACGGTTCCGTTCGACCCCGAAAAACCTTTCATAACGAGCGGCGTCAGGATTGGCACTCCTGCCGTTACCACGCGCGGCATGAAGGAACCCCAGATGTGTGTGATTGCGTCGCTCATCGACGGGACGCTGAGGCACATCGGATCTCCCGATGCATTGGCCCAAGTGTCGCGGCAGGTGGATGAGCTTGTTGCCGATTTCCCGCTCTACTCGGAGCTTATCGCTGCCACCGAGTAGCGGCTGGTGTATTGTGAAGCGTGTCACGGCATTGTCAAGCACGGTCGATGTCGACTTGAGATGATCCATGCCGCGGGCTTCCGCGGCATGATCTATATAGCTGTACAGGCTGATCACATTTGACTCCGGTCAGTCATGTATGGCCGAACAGAACGAAGGGGGAGAAACATCATGGCTAAGCTCCTGGAAATCCGCTGGCATGGACGAGCCGGGCAGGGAGCGAAGACGGCTGCTTTGGTGCTTGCCGAAGCTGTCATCTCCACAGGAAGGCATGCACAGGCTTTTCCTGAATACGGCCCGGAGCGCATGGGCGCGCCCATGCAGGCGTTCAACAGAATCAGCGACGAATCAATTACCATCCACAGCCACGTGGAACGTCCGAAAATCGTTATAGTACTCGACCCCACACTGATGTCTACAGTCGATGTGAAGGCCGGGGTTCCTGACGATGGAATCTACCTTATCAATACACCGCTGTCTGTTGCTGAAATCCGCAAGAAGCTGAAGCTGGATGCTAGCAAGGCGAAGGTCTACACTCTCGACGCCACACAGATATCCATCGACACAATCGGGCGACCGATTCCCAACACTCCCATGATGGGAGCGCTCGTGGCTGCCACAGGACTGCTGACCCTCGATGAGCTGATCGGTGACACTAGGATCAAGCTCGCGAAGAAACTGCGCCCCGACGTCGTTGACAAGAATATCGAGGCGATACGACGGGCCTACCAGGAGGTGGCTCAATAATGTCAGTGCCGAAAGACGCAGGCTGGAAGGACGTGCCCAAGGCAGGTCGGATCCTGGAGCCTGGCTGCGCCGCAAAGTACGAGACGGGCGGATGGAGAACATATCGCCCCGTCCACGTACCCGAGAACTGCATCAACTGCCTATTCTGCTGGATCTACTGCCCCGACATGTCGATCCAGGTCGAAGACGGCAAGTTCAAGGGAATCGACTACCGCTACTGCAAGGGCTGTGGCGTGTGCGCCCAGGTATGCCCCGGCACGCGCGGAAATAAGGCCCTCACAATGCTCTTGGACGATGAAGCCCAGGGCAATGAGGGCGAGACGAAGTAGGAAGGAGGAGTAGGAATGAGCATTAGAGTTGCTAAGACGGGCAATGAGGCCGTCGCCGAAGGGATGCGCCAGATCAACCCGGATGTGGTAGCTGCGTATCCTATCACGCCGCAGACAGAGATAGTGCAGATCTTCTCCAGCTTCGTCGCTAACGGCAAGGTAGATACGGAGTTCGTTACTGTTGAGAGCGAGCACTCTGCAATGAGCGCCACGGTTGGCGCTGCGTCTGCCGGCGCCAGGGCGATGACAGCCACATCAGCCAATGGTCTGGCCTTGATGTGGGAGATCGTCTATATCGCCGCGTCTATGCGGCTGCCGATAGTGATGCCGGTGGTCAACAGGGCGCTTTCAGGCCCCATCAACATCCACTGCGATCACAGCGATACCATGGGAGCAAGAGACTCGGGTTGGATTCAGATCTTCTCCGAGAACGCGCAGGAGGCGTACGACAACCTTCTGCAGGCTGTTAGGATCGCTGAGAACAAAAACGTGCTGCTTCCGGTGATGGTTACCATGGACGGCTTCATCATCAGCCATGCCATGGAAGTCATGCACTTGCTGGAGGATGAGAAGGTCAAGCAGTGGGTGGGCGAGTACGTACCCGAAAACCCGCTTCTCGACGTGGACAACCCTGTCACCGTCGGGCCGCTGGATCTGTACGACTGGAATATGGAACACAAGCGGCAGCAGGCCGAGGCGATGGTCCAGGCCAAGCCGGTCATCCTGGAGGTGGCCCGGAACTACGCCAAGCTCAGCGGACGCGAGTACGGGCTGTTTGAAGAGTACATGCTGGACGACGCCGAGATCGCCATCGTGGCGCTGGGCTCGACTGCAGGCACGGCCAAGGAAGTTGTCAAGGCGCTCAGAGCCGACGGCGTAAAGGCCGGTCTACTCAAAGTGCGCGTCTTCAGGCCGTTCCCGGCGTGCGAGATCGCCAGGGCTCTGCAGGGCAAGAAGGCCGTCGCCGTCATGGACCGCTCGGATTCCTTCAACGCTGTGAGCGGGCCGGTGTTCGCAGAGGTCAGATCGGCGATGTACGGTATTGAGAACGCCCCCGCCATTGTCGACTACATCTACGGAATCGGCGGGCGCGACGTGACAATGGACCACATCAGGTCTGTATATGACGACCTAGCCAAGATCGCCAAGACGGGGCAGGTTGAGAGGACTCTCACCTACCTCGGCATCAGAGAGTAGGAGGTGTGAACATGGCGACGCTAAAGGAACTGTCCAATAAGGAAGTCCTAGTCTCACCGGGCCATCGTGCCTGTGCGGGATGCGGCTTTCCTGTGATCATAAAGCAGGCCCTTCTCGCGACTGACAACCCAGTGGTTGTGGGGTGCGCGACCGGGTGCATGGAAGTGTGCACCACGATCTACCCGTACACCGCGTGGAAAGTGCCTTTCATCCACAACGCATTCGAAAACTCCGCGGCCACTGTAAGCGGGGTCGAGGCTGCTTACCGGTCGCTCAAGCGGCGCGGCAAGATCGATAAGAAGATCGACTTCATTGCCTTCGGAGGCGACGGCGGGACCTACGATATCGGATTCCAGTCGCTGTCCGGCGCGATGGAGCGCGGGCATGACATGCTCTATATCTGCTACGACAACCAGGCCTACATGAACACGGGTATACAGAGGTCGAGCGCTACTCCGCGCGGGGCCAACACAACGACGAGTCCTGCGGGTAGTGAGTCATACGGCAAGAAGCAGTACCGCAAGAACCTGACAGAAGTCATGGTGGCTCACGGTATCCCCTACGTGGCGCAGAGCTCGCCGGCCATGTGGAACGACCTGGTATCCAAAGTGAACAAGGGCCTTGCCGTGGAAGGACCGGCCTTCATGACGGTCATCCAGCCATGCGTTCTGGGGTGGAAGTACCCGTCGGATCAGACTATCGAGCTGGCGCGGTTGGCCGTGGACACTTGCTTCTGGCCGCTGTATGAGGTCGTGGAAGGCGAGTACAAGCTGACCTACAAGCCCAAGGAGAAGAAGCCTCTCACGGACTTCCTCCGTAAGCAAGACAGGTTCCGCCACCTGTTCAAGCCGGAGAACGAGCACATACTCGCTGAACTCCAGGCAGAGGTGGACCGCGAGTGGGCCGTTCTCCTAGCTAAGTGCGGAGAGCAGGCGTAGCGAGCCGGTCTTGATTGCAGCGCGGAAGCATCAACCGCAATATCGAGTTGGAGGGCGGCTGTGCCGCCCTCCTTTGGCCCGAGTCATTTCAGTGCGAAATTGGGTATTGACTTTCCGGGGATGGATGATATCATAGATGGAAGGTAAGGGGCTGTACTGCAGCGTTCGGTAGCAGCAGTCCTGACAGACCGAAAACGCGATGAAGGGGATCAGTAGCCTGTGCTTCTCTCCTCAGAGAGCCGGATGCGCCCTCCGACCGCTTGAACGGAAGCGCCGAACAGGCGGCGGGCGTCGGAGGATGCGGGTGTGAACCGGTGAGTGAAGGCAAGTGAATCCGCCCTGGAGCGACCGGCCGAACAAGAGTAAGCCGAGTCGGGTCCGCCCGTGATAGCGGCAACGAGTGGGTACGCCTGAGAACAAGCGCGCGGTAGTAAGGAACCTCGGATGCTTGTCCAGGCGGCCAATCGGGGTGGCAACGCGGGAAGTTTCGCCCGCCCCCGGCGGTGATCGCCGGATGGGGCGGGTTTTTTGATTCCGGAACCGCCGTGACGACCAAACGAAGTGGGGAGTGTTGTACATGCTTGATCTGAAGTTTGTTCGCTCAAATCCAGACGTGGTAAGGGATTCGCTCATCCGCAGGGGAGAGGCCACTGATGGACTGGACACGCTGCTTGCCGCGGACGAGAAGCGCCGGGCGATCCTTGTGGAAGTGGAGGAGTTGAAACGCCGGCGCAACGCGGCCTCCGAGAAGGTTGCGCGCCTCAAACGGGAGGGCGCCGATGCGTCCGAGATCATAGATGAGATGAAGGGCGTCGCCGAGCGTATCAGGGGGTTTGACGAGGAACTGGCTGCAGTGGAGTCCACAATCTCCGAGCTGCTCCTGGGCATACCCAACATACCGCACGAGTCAGTGCCTACGGGGCGTGACGACAGCGAAAATGTGGAAGTCCGCCGATGGGGGCAGCCGAAGGAGTTCGGGTTCGAGCCCAAAGCCCACTGGGATCTCGGCGCCGACCTGGATATCCTGGATTTCGAGCGCGCCTCCAAGATCACGGGCGCACGGTTCGCAATCTACAAGGGGATGGGTTCGCGCCTTGTCAGAGCCCTGGTCAATTTCATGCTTGACCTGCATACCCAGGAGCACGGCTACACAGAGGTGTTTCCCCCGTTCCTGGTGAACGCGGCTTCTATGGTGGGAACCGGCCAGCTCCCCAAGTTCGCCGATGATATGTTTAAGTGCGAAGGACTTGACTACTACATGGTGCCTACCGCGGAGGTGCCGGTGACCAACATGTACCGAGGCGAGATACTCGAGGGCGCCTGCTTGCCGGTGAAGCATGTTGCGTATACTGCCTGCTTCCGTGCAGAGGCGGGCGCAGCCGGGCGCGACACTAGGGGCCTTATCCGGCAGCATCAGTTCGACAAGGTGGAGCTCGTGAAGTTCGTGCGCCCCGAAACGTCCTACGACGAATTGGAGAGCCTGGTGGCGGACGCGCAGTCGGTGCTGGAGATTCTGGGACTGCCTTATCGCGTCACCATGATGTGTACCGGAGACGTAGGATTCACGGCTGCCAAGAAGTACGACCTTGAGGTGTGGATGCCGAGCTACAACCGGTACGTCGAGATCTCGTCATGCAGCAACTTCGAGGCATTCCAGGCCCGCCGCGCCGACATTAGGTTCAGACCTGCACCGGGCGCGAAGACGGAGTTCGTTCATACTCTGAACGGGTCCGGGCTGGCCGTGGGGCGGACGATTGCTGCTCTCATGGAGAACTGCCAGCGGTCTGACGGATCAGTCGTGATACCGAAGCGCCTGCAGCCCTTTATGGGAGGCCTTGAGGCCATCACGAGGTAGCGTGGTCTGGTGGATGGGCTAGTCGATTCGTTCGATGATATGTATGTCGGACTCGTCGCGCTCGTGATGTATTGATAAGTGGTTGCCTTCGCGAGGGCCCGACACTACTTCTACGTCATACAGTTCCTTGGTGACGCCTACGACTGTGGCCATGGATCCATCACTCAACTTCACAACAGTACCTAGTGGGTAAGCTGCTACGACTCCGATGAAAGCGCGCACGACATCGGGGTTGTAGCTCTTGCCCGCCTCTCGCGCCAGAATGGGCAGAGCCTCATGGCACATGAGGGCTTTCCTGTAAGGTCTATCAGAGGTCATGGCATTGAAGGAATCGGCCACGGCAGTAACCTTGGCGATGTCGAGAGTCTGGCAGTCGGTCAGCCCGCGCGGGTAACCAGACCCGTCATACCTCTCGTGATGCTGAAAAGCCACGTGGGCCGGCATCAGCGGCACCTGTTTGCGGAGCATTTGAAAACCGTCCCAGGGATGACGCCTGATGATGTCCCACTCCTCGTCTGATAGCGGCGTCTCCTTGGAAAGAATGGACTTGGGAGTGAAGAGTTTTCCGAGATCGTGGAGCATGGCGCCTGTGCCCAGGTCGAGTAGGTCATACCTAGTCATCCCGAGTTCTGCGGCGCACATGACTGCCAGCACACAGACGTCCACGGAGTGCCCATACGTGTAGTCGTCGAACGACCTTATGTCGGCGATGCTGTAGACGACGTTGCGGTTGCTCAACACCTGGTCGACAATGTCGTCCACTACTTCCAGGATACGGTCGATGTCCAAGCGTCCTGTGGTCACCGCGGCCTCCGCAACTGCCTTGAGTGCCTGAGTGGCTTGGACTACGGTCTCCTGTTTCACAGGTTCCAGGATGTTCTCTACGGGCTCGTCAGGGTAGCTTTTCACGTACACGGCCGAGTACTGAAGGTCGCGCAGGCGTGAGATGTACGACTCCTTCAGCACGGTATTTGCTGTGAGCAGCAACTGCCCATTGGGGCCCCAGATATTGCGTGCCAGTATCATTGCAGGTTCCAGTTGCTCAATAGGTACGTAACGCATCGGCATCCCTCATAGCTCAGGGTGTGGTGATTGTGTCGGCCGAGCCCAAATCGTATGGCGGGTCCACCGAACTTCGTTCCACATTTGTCGACAATATCCTGCCAGCCTCGGTACATAGTTGAACGGCTGGGTGCTGCGACGCGCGCGATGACTTGCCTTGACGCGTGTTGCGGTGCGGTGTATACTCTGTTTAGCGTCGGGCCGGAGGGGTGTCCGAGTGGTTTATGGAGCCGGTCTTGAAAACCGGTGTCTCAGCAATGGGCCGTGGGTTCGAATCCCACCCCCTCCGCCAGAATCGAAAGCAGTACAATAAGGTTTCAGCCTTAGCGGAGAGATACCCAAGCGGCTGAAGGGGATGGTTTGCTAAACCATTAGTAGGGGTGACCCTAGCGGGGGTTCGAATCCCCCTCTCTCCGCCAGATTCACATATATGTTCCATGTCTTGCGGCATGGCCCGGCGGAAGCCGGAGTTCATGCCACTTTTCATTTGGCGGGTGATCAATCCGTGATCAAGAACTGCCTGTCCAAGCCGTATCACACGAAGCTATGGCGTGCCATCTACGAGTACGGCCTAATCGAGCCGGGCGACCGGATCCTCATTGGCCTATCAGGTGGGAAAGACAGCATGTTCCTGACATACGCGCTGAGCACGCTTCAGTCATACTCCGACATCCCGTTCGAGGTCGAAGCAGTTACCGTGGACATAGGTTTTCCGGACCCCCTCGACATCGACAGGCTCAAAGAAGCGTGCGCCGCCATGGGAGTCAACCATCACCTCGTTTCTACGAAGATCGCGCAGGTGATTGAGGAGCGCCGCGGCCGGACCAACCCGTGCGCAGTATGCTCCTATTTCCGCAGGGCTGCCATGAACCGGTTCGCGTCCGAGCATGGGTTCACCAAGGTTGCACTGGCACATCATGAGGATGATGCCATAGAGACGTTCGTCATGAACATCCTGTACGCCGGCAAGCTTTGCACGTTGCCATGGAAGACTCGCTTGACGCGAACGGGTATCACGGTGATCCGCCCCATGATGTACCTCACTGAGAAGGATGTCATTAAGGCGGTCAAGAGGGCAGGCATGGAGGCTGTTCCCAGCTGTTGTCCGCATTCGAGCGGCACCATGCGGGCCAGAGTCAAGCGACTCGTGCTGGAACTCGTGAGAGAGAACAAGATGGTTCGGGCAAATCTTGTGGCATCTATGCGCAGCAGGAACGATGTGGAACTATGGCCGCCCATCGGGCGTCATAACAGGCAGAACCTTTGTTGACAGGGGTTTTCCTCGATGACTATAATAGCTATGGCAAGTGGTCCATCGTCCTCTAGTTGCACTGATTGGGGGCACTACCTGTGGGATGTCCGGAGTTTGGCCATCTAACCAGACGGCGAAGCGCAGAATTGTCTGCCAGAGTACTCACACTTATATTACTATTCGCCATACTGATGCTTACTGACATTGTCAGCTGCGCGTCGGCTGCTCCCACAGGCGACGAAATTGCCGCGAAAGTTACAGAGAAGCTCAAGGAGATCCGATCGGTTCAAGCGGATATCGTTGCGTCGTTTTCTGATCCATCCAGCAAGAATCCGATAAACATGACCATCCGAGTCAGTGCCGACAGGAACAGCGGTATCACGCGGATGGAGATCACGCAGCACGCAGTCTTCGAAGGTCAGATAGTCATACTCGATATGAAAAAGGATCTCACTACTGTGTACATGCCTGTGACTGGTCAGGCCTACAGGGGCAAATCGGCGATTATCGCGGCTCAGTTGGGCCTGGACATGGGGTCATTAGATCTTGAGAACTTGCTTTCCATGGACCCTTCCGGGATGATGAGCTTCAAGTACCTACGGCAGGACAAGTACGACCGACTTCCGCACTATGTGGTACAGACCAAACCCAACACAGATGTTGAAGGCCACCAACTGGTCTGGGTGGACTGCGAGACTTACATGGTCCGCAAGGTTGAAGCATTCGATGGCCAGGGCAAGCTGATAGCCTCCGTAACCATCAACAATCTCAAAGTCAATCTAAGACTCGACCCGGCCAAACTCCGGGAGCTCCCGAAGGGCACCCGGATCACCGACGTAAAGTGACGGTCTGCAGCCTTAGGGGGGAACCTCATTGAACATAGCTGAATACTCAGTGCGCAGGCCGATAACGGTGACGATAGTTGTCGCGGCATGCCTGCTTTTTGGCTTCCTGTCGCTCGGCAGGATCGGCCTAGACCTTCTACCACAGATGAACCTTCCAATGGCGGTAGTCGTCACAGTATATCCTAACGCTGATCCCGAGACGGTTGACAGCCTTATCACTCTGCCTGTCGAGCGTTCTCTCAAGTCGGCCCGGAATATCAAATCAGTTACCTCTACTAGTATGGAGAATGTCTCAGTCAGCCTGGCCGAGTTCAACTGGGGGGCGGATCTCGGTTCTCTGCAGGAGGATATCCGTACCGGCATTGACGGGATCAGATACCAGCTTCCCGAAGGCGTTCAGGACCCCATAGTGAGCCTCATCGACCTATCGCAGCTTCCGCTGATGATGCTCACAGTGGGCGCGCAGGGAGACCTGGGCGAGGTAACCCGAATCGCTCGAGAGGTTGTCAAACCTGAGATCGAGCGAGTTGACGGCGTGGCCGGCGTCTCCATCAGCGGAGGGGCCGACCGGGTGATTTCCGTAGAATACGACCATGAGAAGCTGGCGGAAACAGGGCTCAGTCCGCTTCTGCTTCAGCAGCTCATCTCGCTGCAGAATCTGTCGGTGCCGGCAGGCGTCGTGGTCGACGATGGGGTGCGCTATCAGACCCGGGTGGGCGCCAAGTTCCAGTCGGCGGAGGAGATCGCGTCGCTCACCATCGGGATGAATACCAAGCGGAGCGAATCCGAGTCGGGCCAGTCGCCGCTGGGCGGGCTCATGGGCCTGTCGTTTCTGATGCCGTCTTTCCTGACGACCATTGGAGATGTGGCCCATGTAGAGGAGAAGTTCCAGAAGACTGAAGGCTATGCTCGGGTGGACGGCAATTCTTCTGTGATGTTGCTTGTGTACAAGCAGTCCGGTCAGAACACGGTCACTACGGCCAGGCGCGTCAACCGGGCTTTGGACAAGCTCGCCAGCGACCGCAGCGACATCTCGGTGGCGCACGTGTTCGATCAATCCACGTACATCACGAGGTCCATCAGTAGCCTCGCGAATAATCTGGTCATCGGCGCGGTGCTCGCTATTGTCGTGCTCTACATCTTCCTTCGTCATGTGGGGAGCACTCTTGTCGTCGCAGTCTCGATTCCGCTGTCAGTTGTGTTTGCGTTCGTGTTGATGTACGCATGGAAGCTTAGCATCAACCTGATGACCCTGGGCGGGCTGGCGTTGGGTGTAGGCATGCTTGTGGATAACTCCATTGTGGTGCTGGAGAGCATCTACAGGCGTCAAGAGCTCGGCGATCCACCCATGACCGCGGCCGTGAACGGCACCCGCGAAGTCGGAGCCGCCATTGTCAGCTCCACCATGACTACCGTCGCAGTTTTTGTCCCCGTCGTGTTCATAGAAGGCATGGTGGGCACAATCTTCCGCGACCTGGCCATGACCGTTACCTTCTCCCTTCTGGCATCGCTGGCCGTTGCTCTTACGGTGGTTCCTCTCCTCGCCAGCGGATTGGTGCGCTTGCGCGGCAGGGCAGCGTCGAGGGACTCAGCATCAGCGCCTGGGCGGTTCCGCGGTCGAAGCCGCCAGGCGTTGATCAACCGCTACGAACAGGCGCTCACGTGGGCTATGCGCAACCGGTGGCCTGTTCTTGCTGTCGTGGGGGCGGCTGTAGTAGCGGCTGTGGCAATCTATCCGAGTCTTGGCGTGGAGCTGTTCAAGGATATGGACATGGCACGGGTCGACGTGAGTCTTCACATGCCGGCTGGGACGCCCACGGGTGTCACAAATGAGGTTTCGATGCTGCTCGAGGGGAAGCTCATGGAGATGCCCGGGCTAGAGCATGTCACAGCCGAGGTGGGCTCCACGGGAGGCGATGATTTTCTGTCTATGGCGGCCAATGCTGGGTCCAATTCGGCCACCATAAGCGTCGCGTTGCGCCGCGAAGGCCCTGTTCAGACCCCGGTCGCTAAAGCCGCCGACTTCATTCGCGCAGCTATTGCCGAAGTGCAAGAAGAATACCCAGAACTTGAGTGTACGGTAGATACCAGCGGGTACGGCTCGCTCACAGGCGGACAGATTGACCTGTTTGGCAGCAAGGTTACCCTTGAGATAATGGGCTCGGACTCAAGGGAGTTGGCGGAGTACTCATCCGAAGTGGCCAAGCGACTGCGCGAGGCGCCTGAGATCGTGGAAGTGTCGTCATCGGCTCAGGATCTGCAGCCCGTGATCTTGCTCAGTGTGAATCCCACTCGCGCCCTGATGGGGTCGATGACGGTAGGACAGGTCGGGCTGGGGGTACGCACTGCCATGTTGGGTACCACGGTGACGTATGTGGAGCGCGCCGGTGAACTGATTCCAGTCGTTGTTAAGCCCGCGAGCGAGGGGATTCCTACGCTCGAATCGGTGCTGGATATGCCGATAAGCTCATCTTTGGGAGCCTCCAGTATTATGCAGGGTGCCAGCCAAATGGGAAGCAATGCCTCGGCAGCTGCTCGCGCGTCCGGCGCAGGCTCCTCGTCGCTCCTTGCTCCGCCCACAGAGGTCCTGGTGGGACGGGTGGCGACGCCTCATGTGATCGAGGGGCCGATGACCATATACAGGCGCAACGGCCGGCAGTATGTCAAGATCGGCGTCGCGTTCCGGGGCATGAAGTTTTCGCACGCCGGTGATCTGGTACTTGCTGCCGCCCGCGAGGTGGAGGCGCCTCCAGGTGTTGACTTGGTGCTCGGGGGCGCTACAAGGGCTATTGAAGAGGCCATGTCCGAACTAACGCTCGCCCTATGGCTGGCCGCAGCGCTGGTCTACATGGTGATGGCTGTGCAGTACGAGTCACTCTTGTATCCGCTCATCATAATGTTTACGATGCCGCTCGCCGCCATCGGCGCTATTGTACTTCTTGCCATGGCAGGAGAGAGCATCAGTGTGACAGCGATAATCGGGCTTATCGTGCTTGCCGGCGTAGTAGTCAACAACGGTATCGTGATGGTGGATTTCATCAACCAACTCAAAGCGACAGGCATGAAGACGCCGGAAGCAGTGCGCAAGGCGAGCCTTGCGCGACTGCGTCCTATCCTCATGACTGCGCTCACTACGATTCTTGGCCTGGTCCCTCTGGCAATAGGGCGAGGCGCGGGTTCCGAGATGGAGCGTCCGCTGGCGCTGACTGTCATCGGGGGGCTCACCACCGCCACATTCTTGACACTGTTCATAATCCCCATCATCTATGAGCTCATAGACGAGGCTGGACATAGGCTGAGTCACAGGGGGGTGCATTGAATGAAGCGCCGCGGAATGATCACGATCGCCGCACTGGTGGCGCTGGTTCTGGCGATTGCCTCGCAGGGTGCGAGCGCGTCTTCGATCGCTGTGGTAGAGGGTACCCCGGTGTTTTTTGGGGGGCTTTCGCTCTCGCATCTGCATGAGCAGCCGATGCAGGTGAGGCTTGATTGGATAGGTCTTGCGTCGGACTTGGGGTGGAAGGGGGCTACATTCCGCGTAGGCGGCGCCGTGAACCCCCGAATACCTCAGCTTGATGAGGCGGCTACATCTTACACTTTCGGGCTGGGAGCGGAGATGGCTCGGATTTTCAGCATCATGGCAGCGGTAGAGGGTTCCGCTATGGCCTTCGTCCAGGACTCGGGCAACGGGGCGATTCTTGCCCTTGCCGGCCGGGCCACTGGGGCAACAGCCCGTATAGGAGTGACGGCCGATTTCGGAGTGGTACCCGCGGGATTCGATACATGCCCTGCGCGCCTCATCGGCCAGGACTACTGGGTTGAGGAAACGGGACGGGATGTGACCGGCAAGGGCTGGGTCGACCTTACCGCCGCCCTGCAGAGCACAAGGACGCGGGCTGACTCAGTCCGCCTGGCATACATGCGGTCGCTGGGCACCGATGAATGGCGCGGCGATATCGGCTACAATTCTAAGTACAGTCCCGGGGGCACAGGAGTATCAATAATGCTCTACTCAGGCCTAGCATTCGGAGGACCCTCCATTATGCTCAACTCGAAGCTCTCGTTCAGAGCCGACGTAACTGACAACTCCGGAGCTGAGATAGGCCTGGTGGCCCAGACGGGCGGCGGATCGGAGCATGCCTGGATATCCGGAACTGGATGGATGGCGCTGGGCAACCGAGGCAATCTCAAGGTAGCTGTGTGTGCCCCGATTTTGGGGCAGGGAGAGTATGGGGGTCCCGAGCTGTTCAGGCCTATCGATTCGTCTGCGATCAGCCTCGGGTTCGAGTTCAACCAGGGCTTTCTCTCCAGCTTGCAGGCGAGATATGGCCTGAAGACCAAAGTACTTGGCCTGGAGGTTGCGTCGCGGTTCTAGGAGGGGGATGGTCTCCTGCCGCCGGCTGCTGGGAGTCTGCATGGAGGAGCAGTAATGCAAGATAAGTCTGACAGCGATATTGCCGACATCTCGTGTACTCTGCCGGCTGGCTGTGGAGGGGTGTCGGTCGAGGAAGTGGTAACCCGGCCCACGCCGGAGCGCAAGTCCGAAGATACAGCATCTCAGTCAATCGGGGCCTTCGCTGGAGTTGACTTTGACGAGATCATGGCGCATCCAGATGCGATGCGCAAGACTATATACCTTCTGGCGTGGCCTGTGATCGCAGAGTTGGTTCTGCAGACCGTAACCCAGATGGCCGACATGATCATGGTGGGGCGGCTGGGAGCGGCCTGCGTTGCCGCGGTGGGCCTGTCCAACCAACCGCTCCACATAGCGCAGGGGTTCTTCATGGGCATCAGTGTCGGAACGACGGCCCTGGTTGCCCGTTTCATAGGGGCAGGCGACAGAAAGCGTGCCAACATGGTCACAGCGCAGTCGCTTGTCCTTGCCACGATCCTCGCGGCGGCGCTGGGTACCATTGGGTTTCTGGCCACTCCTCGTCTAGTGAGATTCATGAAGGCCGGGCCTGATGTGATTCCATACGGCGAAAGTTACATGCGTACGCTCATGCCTGGCCTTTTCATGCTCGTGATCAACATGATTGCCTCCGCGTCTTTGCGGGGCGCCGGCGACACCAAGTATCCCATGAAGGTGAACATACTTCTGAATTTGTGTAACCTCTTGGGCAACTACGTGCTCATATACGGCAACCTCGGCTTTCCTGCCATGGGCGTTACAGGGGCCGCTCTGGCCACGACCATCGCTCGTGGAGTCGGCACCTTGATGCTGTTCTGGCACGTTTTCTCCGGCCGAGGAGTCGTCACGGTGCGCACCGGTCGGCGATTTCGCTTTGACTGGGGCTTGATCGGTCGCGTAGTCCGTATCGGGTTGCCTGCATCGCTGGAGCGAGTCAGCCTCAGCCTTGGCCTGGCGTTCTACGTCCGCATAGTGTCGTCGCTGGGCACTTCGGCGTACGCTGCCCACGCCATCGCCATCAATGCGGAGGGCATCTCCTACATGCCCGGATTCGCGTTCGCCGTGTCGGCTACCACTATGGTGGGGCAGGCGCTCGGAGCTGGGCGTCCTGACGTTGCGGAGCGGGCCGGGTGGCAGTCGTGGAAGATGAGCGCGACGGTAATGGGGCTCATGGGTGCGGTGTTGTTCTTCTTCCCCGCCATGCTCGTGCGGCTGTATGTAGACGATCGGGAGATCATAGCCTTGGGCGCGAGTGTGCTTCGGATTATGGCCTGCGCCCAGGTTCCCATGTCTGCGGCCTATGTTTTTATGGGTGCGTTGCGAGGCGCAGGCGACACAAAGGCTGTTCTGTATGTGACCATGGCAAGTGTGTGGTTGGTCAGGTTCTTGCTCGCCGGGCTGTTCGTGAACGTGTTCGGATGGGGCCTGACCGGCGCGTGGTACGCCATGGCTACTGACTGGGCGATACGCGGATTGGTGTCCGCGGCTCGATTTGCGGGCGGAAAATGGAAGGAAATGAGCGTGTGATGAGTATTAAGCCCAGAGCGGCACAGAGTTACATAGCGCTCCTTCTCACCATCATCGCTGTCATGGCAGGGTACATCGTGTCGAGCCGCTGCATGCCCGATGTGTGTTTCGTGGATCCGTGGCAGCTGATCGCCTTCGAACTGCTTCTGTATGTGACTGTATGTTATCTGTGGGACCGTCGATCCGGGGCTCCGGAGGCGTTCCTCAAGGCCCTGGGAATGGCTGCAGGCAGGCTCGGCCTTTCGGCGTTTGCAACCTTTGGGGTCATGAGATTCTGGCCGGGATACGCGTCCTACAGGACTGCCTTTGCCCAGGCGACTCTTGCCTCACAGCCCGTCGTGGTGATCCAGATGGCCTACACGGTGCTGCTCTTCGCCCTGCCTTTCAGGGTCCTGCGCCGACGGGACTTCATCAGCTGGTAGGTCAGGCGTGTGCCTGGCGACCAGGGCGATCTTCCGGCATCTGGCTAGATGACTAGCGAGAGTGGACTGGGCTCGGAGCCCAGTCCACTCTGACTGCATGTCACACCGAATGTCAGTGGCGGCCGACTCGTACATGGCGGTCCGGGTCACGAAGGACGCGCCTACTAGCAGATGCCGAAGAACAAGCAGAGCACGAACCAGATCAGGAACGCAATGGCCGTAAGGACTAGTAGCCACCACAGCCACCACGGGAGAAATAGGCACTCGGTTTTCAATTCTGCCATAGGGGGCTCACCTCCGCTAAATAACTCCTATCTGCGGCCGATCAGCACCAGCCGAAGATCCTGAGGATGAACCAGATCACGATTGCGATGGTAAGGAGCCAGAGCAGAATTCGGATGATCCAGTTTATCCACCAGAAGAACCCGAATTGTTCGGCCTTGACGTCTGCCACGGGTCATCACCTCCGTGTTTGCTGTGTTTCATGTTATGCGTCTGTCGGCAATTGCGCATATGACCGATGTCCTGACTGTGAGCGAGGAAGGCTGGAATACTCATCTGGGTGTACAGGAGGGACTGGTCCGGGAGACACAAATGCAGCGGGTTGATGACCCGCTGCACACGTTAAGCTATCTGTATGAATGGTGGCCCTGGCAGGAATCGAACCTGCGGCCAATGGTTTAGGAAACCACTGCTCTATCCCCTGAGCTACAGGGCCACACTAGGTATCGAAAGTGGCGCGCCCGGCAGGATTCGAACCTGCGGCCTGCGGATTCGTAGTCCGTCACTCTATCCACTGAGCTACGGGCGCATTAATCTTGCCTCGTCATTATAGCACGCCCGCTCCGCAGGCGTCAATGAACCCAATTTGCTCGTTTGCCATGCTATCACGCGATGGGATAGTGTGAGGATGTTGTGAGATCCTGCATGTTAGGCTATCATCATGATGACGCGGCTAGTGACGCACGCTGTGGGGAGGGTATCTCATGGACTACATGGCGGTTTTCGAACGATGGCGCAGTGCTGCGGCAACGCTGGATGAACCTAGCCGGCAGGAACTGGACCGCATATCCTTTGATGTACGTGAAATCGAAGAGAGGTTTGGCCAGGACCTTGCTTTCGGCACCGGGGGAATGCGGGGTAAGCTCGGGGTAGGTACGGGGAGGATGAACCGGTACACGGTCCGACGCGCTACGCATGGTTACGCTGCCTACCTGCTGGCGTGCGTGCCGGGAGCTCGCGAGGCGGGTGTAGTGATAGCCCGCGATCCGCGCCGTGGTTCCACCGAGTTCGCCGATGAAACAGCGCGCGTGCTCGCATCGCATGGGATTCGTGTATGGCTTTTCGATGACATACGCCCAACGCCGTTGCTGTCGTACGCCGTGCGGGAGCTCGCCGCGGCAGGCGGCATAGTCATCACCGCGAGCCACAACCCTCCTGAGTACAACGGCTACAAGGCATACGATCCCAACGGGGTGCAGTTGCTACCGGACGCGGCGGAAGAGGTAGCGGACCGGGCACGAGCGGTAGACGACTACCTTTCGCCTCCGGGCGAGGTCATGGCGCCTGTGGAGTACGTAGATGCGGGCATTGATGAATCGTACGTTCGTCGCGTGCTTGATCTAGTCGACGAGACTGTTCTCGCCCTTGTGCCGCGCGAGGCGCGGACATCTTTCGGTTTGATCTATACACCTCTACATGGCACAGGACATGTGTTTGTCCCGCATGTCCTGCGCGAACTGGGGTTCGAGTCTGCGCAGGTGGTGGCGGAGCAATCTGTGCCGGACGGCGCCTTCCCTACGGTGACGTACCCCAACCCCGAAGACCCCGGCGCTTTCGAGATGGCGATTGCCCAGGCACAAGATGTGGCAGAGGCCAGGCCTGAGATCATCCTGGCCACTGATCCGGACTGCGACCGGGTCGGCGTAGCCGTATGGGACCGAGCTGCGGAACGCTACCGCGTGCTCACCGGGAACCAGACAGGCGTGCTGCTTGCCGACTTCCTGATCGAGAGTGCCCGCGCGTCCGGCCAGGACCTCTCCGGGTGCGCCATCATCAAGACCATAGTCAGCACCGAGATGGCAACTGCAATAGCCGCCGCCGCCGGGGTCAGAGTAATCGACACGCTAACGGGGTTCAAGTACATAGGGGAGCAGATAGGCGAGATAGAGCGTGCCGGCGGTTGCTTCCTGCTTGGGTTCGAGGAGAGCTGCGGGTATCTTGCGGGCGCCTTCGTACGTGACAAGGATGCAGTGATAGCGTCCGCCCTGATAGCATGCGCCGCGGTGCGCCAGCGCCTGCGAGGCAGAACCCTCCTCGAGCGCCTGGACGAGCTGTTTCGCGAGTACGGCTACTTCCACGAGCGCCTGATATCCGTGGCGATTGCTGCGTCTATCGGAGCCGGCGAGGCGATGGAGTCTTTGCGATGCGATACTCCCGACTCTGTAGGCGGTTTTCCAGTTTCGGATGTACACGACTACCTGACCGGATGGACCAAGAGGCGTGGCACGGGCGTCCGGGTGCCTATCGACCTGCCGCGCGAGAACTGCATACAGCTGATATTGACCGAGTGCGGGAAGGTGACGCTTAGGCCTTCCGGAACGGAACCTAAGCTCAAGTTGTATATCGCAGTTCGGGCAGACTCCGCTGACGAGGCCGCGGCACGGGCCGACGCGATTGAGTCCGCCACCCGGCGTCTGCTGCCGATCGCTCCCGAGCGGTAGAAATGCCTGGGCTTGCATAACTATCCCCTGGCCGCTGCGTAGCGCAGCCAGGGGTGTTTACATCATCGTACGAACGATTGCAGCAGCAGTCGTCCGCCGGCGCTAATTGCCTATCAAGCTGTACACGAACTCGGCCCCGTCCGGCCCTAGGGCCGTGAACTCCACCAAACCCAGGCCTTTTTTGAACAGCCTGGTCTCAACGTATGAACCGCCGTCCACCTCGGATTCGTACTTAACCCTGACGTAGTCGGCCTTGTCGGCGTCTTTGCCTATCTCAACGATCTCTGCCTTTAAGTCGGTCCAGTCGGGCGCCTGGAAACTCCATGTCCTGCCTTTTTTGATCGGCGCGCGCAGCACCTCAAGCTGTGAGAAGTTGTGAGGCAGATCATCCGCGTCGACGATCCTTTCGATCACGGAGTCCTTGGAGAACTCGTACTCCATCTGAAGAGTCTTGCGCCTCATCGCGGGCTCCTCGATTTCCGGCTCATTGTCATCTATCGTCACGGCAACGGTTTCGCCGGAGATGCTATAAGTGACCTCTCCGGATGATGCCTTGTAGATCGAGTCAATGCCCATGGTCTGGACATAGTCGTCCGTTCCTGTGTACTCCCACTCGAAACCTTCTTCTGATGGGAAGTACGACAGCAACTTCTTCTGGTTTCCTCCCACCCCGCAGCCGGCCATCGCGACACAGAGTACCAGGGCTATCGCGGCCAGAGCTGCATACCTCCCGAGCCTCATAGATCTATCAACTCCTTCGCGTGTGATGCAGACACGCTCTCAGCCGGACCGGCATGATCAGCTCCGCTTCCGTAGCGAGGACTCCACAGCCGAAATGGCCTCCTGGTCGAGGCCTGAGCTTTCAACACACTCCCACACGCTCCGGCCGATCCATGGCCAAAGCAGGGCGGCGGCGATCTTGATCCGAGTCGGCTGTGACGGCCACAGCGACGCCTGGGCGCGGGCCGAGGCGCCGATAGGGCTCCTCCACAGCGATATGCTGAGGGCGCAACGTGCCCCGGTCGGAACAGGCTGCGAAAACACGTCGGCCCTGGTGATTCTCAGTTGCCACCGGCCTCTTCTCGCGGGCAGGGCGCACACGCCATAGCCCTGGAGCATGAAGTGCCTGGCCACGTCGCACACTACTGATCCTAGGTCTGCCTCGAAGTCCGGGAAGACACGGCTGGTTCCTTGCGACCTATTGTTTGCGGGCATAGACATCCCGGCACCACCTCGACTACACAACGTATGAACCTACAGTACAGTAAGGTACCTTCCGTACCTGAGCCCGTTTTCCTCCCTGTACTGATTGTGTTCGGGAAATCGCGCGGATACCCAACATCAAATGGGCGTGATTTTACGGGCGCGGACTGGTCGCGGCGACACCGTTCGTGGAGATTGTGTGTGAGCCTCGAGACGCACTGTGCGGATGGTCTCACCAAGCAACGGAATCCGGCAGACTGAGTAGTTTATTCCGACGACGTCTTGCCGGTGGGAGGATTTTCTGGGCAAGTCCACCGGGATGATTCTACATGGTTCACCTGCCCGCCGCGGTATTATCAGGCTGAAGTCCGGGTTCTATCGACCGGCAGCCTGGTCCGGCAAGTCGGCGTGTTGATGCGGGAGGTGCCGAGGTGTCACGAAGAGCGCGAGTGTCGCAACTTGGCGCGACCGTCCTGTTCCTGGCTCTGTGCGCGGCGGTGCTTGCGGAAGGCGCCCCGAGGCGGGGCCTTGAGACCTATGTGGGATACAGGGACATGCTCGAGGTGACCTCAGGCGTCGAGTGGGCCAACGATGCAGACGGTTCGCTGGAGATCGCCGGTCGAAGCCGATACTCGGACGTGATCGTAATCGGTTCGCTAGAAGGATTCAGCGCGGAACGTCACACGAAGATAAGTGTGGATCAGGAGGGCAATTTCCGCGGAACGGTGTGGCTGCTGGATGGGCCCGGGTGGTACCGGATGAGCGTCGCAACGCGCCCGCCGGGGCGCCAGACATACGCCATAGTCTGCAGCTTCAGTGTGCGTAACACTTCGCTCGATACTCCGCTGGCGCCCGTTGAATACGCGGGCTACGGCACGGACCTGACAATCGAGTCTCCTCGAGGAGGCACGAATGTCCTCAAGGAGACGCTGACTGTACGGGGATGGTCTCGCTATGCGCGGGTCCGAGCTGTTGTCGAACACCTGGATACGGGCGAGGTTCGCACGTATTCCATGCGAACGAACGCGGACGGGGCGTTTGTCTTCCCGATACCGCTGGAGGTCGGATTCGGGCCGTGCGAGGTGAAGCTGTCCTCACTACAAGTAGATGCCGAAACATGGCGCGGCGCCGCTGTATACAACGTGGTATCGGCGATGCCGGCAGTCTTCATGACCGAGCCTGCCTATCAGAATGGGACGATTCTGGCCACGGGCGGCTTTCGGATACGCGGAATGGCCCCCAAGAGCCCGACGGTCACCGTGGAGACAGCTTCAGAGGACGGGACCAGGACTTACTGGCGGGCCGATGTTGCCGTGACGAACGGAGTGTTCGACACTTGGGTGGACATGCCCCCAGGGGCCGCGGCGGGAAGCGTGTTCCGGCTCCGGGTGAGCGTGCCGGGAACGGGCGCAGAAGACCCGGGAGCACGCCGCACATACACGGTAGCCGTAGCGCCGCGAAGACCCGACCCCAAATCCACTGAGTCATGGGTCGCGCATTCGTCGGATGGGGCCATACGAGAGCTGGCCGACTCGATAATGGGCGACAGGACTGACACTTACGAGATCGTGCAGGCGATTCATGACTGGGTCGCCAGGAACATAGCATACGACGTCCGGGGAGCGAAGACACTGAGGCCCGGGCCGGTGGACGCTCTGTCGACCCTTGCCCGTCGCGAGTCAGTGTGCATGGGCTACGCCAATCTCATGGCCGCACTGCTCCGCGCCGCCGGACTGCGCGTATGGGTGCTCATAGGCAACGCCGACAACGGAGTCACCGTCGTGAAACATGCGTGGAACGAGGTCGAGGTCAACGGAAGGATCATGGCCATTGACGCCACGTGGGACTCGGGGGGCGTGGAAGGGTGGAGTTTCGTCCGCCGCTTTGGCCGGGCATTCTTCGACCCTCGTCCGGATCAGCTGGCTTTCACGCACTTCGAGGACAGATAATCAAGATTCGATGTAAGAAAATTACGAAAACCGTGGGAAGGAATCCCATTAGTCGCGGAGAATCAGTCAAAGGAACGATGCCTGGCATGGTCGGCCCCGACCCGCCAGGCGTCGGGCGCAAGAGGGGAGTTCGAGGAATCCTAGCCATAATCCCAGCAAACTGGCAAGGCCCGCATGGATCGGGACACCGCGAACAACAGGGACTGCAATATACGCAATATTCGGGAAATAGTGACCACATGGATTGACCGGGAGGGTTCGGTATGATCGGGACCACGAAACGAAGACCAAGGAGCCTCGCACTAGCCGGCGCGGTCCTGCTGGTAGTGATGATCTTGGGGTGGCCGGCGATCGCCCAGGAACGCCCCTTGTCGGCCTGGAGGCTGAATGAATGGAGCACGTGGGAGAGCCTGCCCGAGGTCAACCCGTATGCGACCATAACGGAGCTTGGATCCGGCGAGGGCTGGGGCAACTCGGGCGCCTCCATTGGAGTCACCGCCAGGGCAGTGTTCGAGCCCGACCTGAGTCGAGCCGAGATCAGCGCGGAATTCGTACCTACGTCAAGAGCCATCATCACCTCGGATCCGAGGCTTTTCATCGCTCCGCTCAGGCAGCGGCTTGAGTGGAAGGTTATCGTAACAGTGAGGAACCCGAACGACGTGGCGATGACCAATGTCCGCGTCCACAACCAATTCGGGAAGGCATTCCGAGCCACACTGACTGGCCAGTCGGTCGGCGACGCGCGCATCGCCGATGCGGATGTGAAGGGATTGCTCCCATCCAGCTCCGGCTTCACCTGGGACATCGGCTACCTGGGCCCCGGCGCTGCGGCCAAAGCCGAACTGACGGTGACTACGAATCAGACCGGAGGCCGCGCCGAGTTCGCCGAAGAGGGCGTGTACTCGCTGGATACCGGGTTCCAGCTGAACTACTTGCTCATGGGAAGGGCACAGGTGAGATTAACGGATGCGTTCTCAGTCATAGCTAGACGCGACCCTGGGCTATTCTCTGCTAATTCCCCAGTCTTGGACGTTGGAACGAAACCTGAGTCTTCAGGTGAGCCCAGCCCGATAGAGACAGGAGTACCTGTGGCTACTAGCGGGCGGTATGCCAACGTTTCCATGTTAGCGACGCGCCTGGACTGGCGGGTACAGAAACCTGGGACATATGCAGCGCTGGGCACAGTGATAACGGTCACGGGATGCGGGAAGCTGTCCATGCAGTTCAGTCAGTTCGCAAACTTGACGCAGGTTGACGGTGGGAAGGCGAAGATTGCCGCGTCCTACAGGCTCGACGACGACCCCCTAGACAATGGGTCTGAGCATTGGCTTTCAGCCCATGAGCTCAATGATCCGCAGAACTGGCTTGAACAGATAGAACTTGACCCCGCGAACCCATATGCAGTTCGCGTGTGGACCAAGATACATGTGGGTGAGCAACAGCCGCCCGCCAAGTATGAGAACAAGGGGGTGATAACGTTCATCGTTAGCAACATGTAGTCACACAGTGGATAGGGTCAGTCTCTCGTCACTAAGTCAGTGTTAGGAGGTCTAGGAATGAAGAAGACACTCGTTTGGTTGGCGCTTCTCCTGCTGTTCGCTGTGCCAGTGTGGGCGGCGGACCCGATAGTGCGCCCGAAGCTGACCGGGTCGAGTCTTCCCACCTCGGGGGAGATAGACGTATGGGAGCTCATTGGCAGCACGTGGACAAAGATCGATAAGGGCGATAAGGCCAAGGCACGTCTGTTTGAGAGCAAGACTCCTGTGCCTAGCTCCTATTATTCGTTCTCAGGCGACTGTAATCAGTACGCGTGGCACATCTATCTTCAGAACTGGGCAGAAGTGGCCCATTGGTGCCGATGGATAGTTGACTACAACAAGTGGGATTGGAGAATTCTGAAACCCGGTGAGTACGCCGCTGACTGCATAGAACTGAAGATCGATAGCAACGGACCAGTGAGCATACTTGGTAGCAGTTTCACGAATCTTACGTATTACGAGTGGGAAGGTGAAGGAGCTGCTCCAGAGATTCCAGTCTGGTATACGTGGTCCAGCAAGAACGACGTGGTTCCGGTGGACTCGAACAGCGGCCTGCTAGTGGCATGGAAGACTCCGGACGAGATCAATGATGCAGACCCATGGCTGGGTCTGAACGAGTGTGCTGGCTGTTCTGAAGACGCATATGGCTGGGTGGGGCATTTATGGAACAAGATCCTAGTAAAGAAGTGCCAACCAACCTGCAATTACCGTAGCTGGGCAGAGATCACGATTGCGCTCGATAACCAGAAGATGTGGGTCGATGCGGACGGAACCTGGTCCGACAGATGATCGACGTGTGCACTCCAGTAGTGAGTGCTGACACCATCATGGCTCGAAGCCACGGTAGCTAGTCCACTGAGGCTGCGGGCCTAACCGCACTACGCAAGCACGTTAGGGGGCGCTATTGGGTGTCGCCCCCTAACGTGGAGGAAGAAGGATGCCTGCATGAGTCTAGCTGACTACCAGAACACGATTTCGCACGTTGCGGAGAGAGAGCATCGTAGAGACTACCTGCTTACATTGATTGGAGTTGCGTTGCTGACTGCGGCTTGTCTTGGCATCGGCTGTTCGGCATATACTAATCAGATGACATACTCATACTCCCCCATGCTTGTGTCGACGACCCTGGCCAATGGTGACGTACGTGACTTCGACGTTGTTCTGTCCAACGAGGGGAGAACAGGTACTGGCGAGTTCAGGGTGTACGTAGCCGATGTATTGCAGAATGCGCAAGGCAACTATGAGATAGCGGAACGTGGCTCTACCAGATACTCATGTGCTGAATGGATAAGGCTCTCACATGACCGGATTCGTGTCGGCCCAGGGCAGTCAGTACCTATCAGCGCTCGCGTTGTCGTACCTAGAGGAGTGTACGGGGGGCGCTATGCAGCGGTAGTACTTGAGTTTGTGCCTGAAGTACCGAGGGACGATCAGGCCATGCTGTCTAGCACGTTCGTCACAAGATTCGTTACAATTGTTGAACTCGAGGTAACAAGTCGGCTGCTCAAGAGGTCACTATCCATAGTGGGTTTCTCTGTCCAGCCTGCACGCGAGGTTCATTCACTCGCTGGGATCTACGGAAGCGATGCTCTTGTTATCACCGCCCAAGTCAGGAACGATGGAGACTCCCATGTGTTCAGTCAGGGCAGCATGATACTGCGTGATTCAGCTGGGCGGAGGCTGAGACAGATTCCCCTCGGAGGAGGGCGCGGAATAGTGCTGCCAGGTGCCTCCATAGGCCTGAGTTCTGTCTTACCGTCAGGGCTACCATCTGGACAGTATAGTGCAAGCGTAACGGTCAAATACGGAGGCCCAAGGCCAGCAACGACCACGGTCGGATTCTCTGTTGGAGATGCCGACGATGGGGAGATCGATATCGTTGACGAGGGCAGTGTAGTACTACCATTGACTGTCTCACCTTCCAAGCTTGAGCTGAGTTACCCCGCAGGGGCCACGGCAGTATCCTCATTGGTGATTCAGAACGAGCACAGTGAGGCAGTACACGTGATCGGAAGGGCAGCGCCCTTGGCCTATGGACTCGACGGAGAGATGATTACCGAAGCCATTGAGAGCGACGAGAACAGCTGCGCAGAGTGGATCGAGATCCGCCCGGCTGAATTCCACATGGAGCCTGGATCTCGGCAGGTCGTTCGGGTGCTAACAGCCATACCAAAAGGGACAAGTGGTTCCAAATACGCGAATCTCACCTTCACTGCCAGGCCAGAATCCGGCGATGGTGATAGCAATGCTCTGCACGACCAAGGCGAGTCTGGAGCAATTCTGTTCCTTACAGTGGGTAAGCTCACTGTGAAGTTGGGGGAACTGCAGCCGCCTAGAATCTTCATGGTGGGCGGGCCGATTGGATTCGTGTTTGAGACGGCCTTCACGAACTTGGGAAACACGCATGTTGGCCTGCAGGCCACCGTGTCAATAAAGAAGAGAGTCATGCCCCCCAGTGTGGAAGGCGTGGAGTACATCGGGTCGGGGTCACTGCTGGAGATGTTCAGCGCTCCAGTGAGCACGCCCGAGGGATACGTACTCCCGGGTGGGATGCGAGTGCTGACCGCCAGCTACCCCGGTGTTCTTGAACCCGGTGACTATGTAGTCGAGTTTGCAGTTGACTATGGGGGACCCTCGGTAGCCCATATTGCTAAGGAGTTCTCGGTCGTGTGACGGCTGACTACCAGGCTTACCAAGAGGGAGAGGCCTAAAACCTCATTCTAACGAACTGGCGAACAGGGCTTTGGAGGTGACACAGTAATGGCGACAATGGGCATTCGCCGCAATAGGAAATCCAACCGATACTTGGTTGTGCTGTGCGTCGCTCTATACATAACATCAATTGTGTCGAACACACTGCGGGCCGAGGGACCGTCAGTAACCAATGTGTTTGACAGTGCAGACATAATAGCAGTCCTGCGAGATATTTCGGCTCAGACCGGGATAAACATTCTCTCTGACCCGGCTGTTCAAGGGTGGATTACGCTGGAGCTCATGGATGTGCCTCTGGAAGAGGCTCTCGACATGATTGTTGCGCCGCTGGGGTACACGTGGGTCCGGGTGGGCAACTACTACATAGTCGGTTCGGCCGACACTAGCAACCCTGCGTATCCCATGTTCACGAAGACCGAGGTCGTGAACCTCAGGTACGTCAACGCTGACGCGGCTTCCAAACTTCTTTCGGACTTTTTCAAGCCCAATGTGAAGGTGGATGCGGCTGCCAATGTCATCGTGATCACCGGGACTCAGCAGGTGATTGATCGGGTCAAGGCGGACCTCGCTATGATAGACAAGCCGTCGGCGCAGGTGGTCATGGAGGCACTGGTGGTCGAGGTGACTGCTGATGCGGGCAGGTCGCTCAGGTCGGACTGGCGGTATGAGGGGAGCGGGGGTACGGGCGATTCGACCCTTCCCGCGTCGGGGTTCATCGATTTCGTGTCGGGGGTGTGGAGCGGCAAGCTCAACCTGGCCGGAGGGTTGAACCATGTGCTTGGGGCCATTAAGTATCTGGTGGACTCCGGCAAGGCAGACATCCATGCTACTCCCAAGTTGATGGCGATGGACGGTCAGACGGCTGAGATATTCCTTGGTCGGGAGAAGTATGTGACTGTTTCGACATCTACGACTGAAACGACGACCACGACTCGCCTTGAGTCAATCAAGACCGGCATCTCGCTGAAGTTCACGCCCAGGATAACTTCTACAGGCGAGATCATACTCAAGGTCGAGCCGGAAGTATCGGACGCGGTTGAGGTCACCAATGGGCTGCCCGTTGTGAACAGGCGAAAGGTGTCGACTACGGTCATGGTGCGAGATGGCGAGACTCTGGTCATCGGCGGGCTGCAGCTGAAGTCGGAGTATGAAAGCAAGGCCAAGTTCCCGGTGCTGGGCGACCTCCCTGTGCTCGGTCTGCTCTTCACGAACACCAGGAAGGCGGAGGTCAACACGGAGACCCTCATATTCATTACCCCCACGATCATCTACCCGGGCACTTAGGGGAGCAGGGATTGGAGAGGTGAGTACGATGCTTAAGCGTCTTGCAGGTCTGCGCGCCCGGGCGATTGTCGGGTTCGCTCTGGCCCTGGGGTTAGCGGCGGCGATACTCGCCGCGCCTGCCTCTGCTCTGGAACTGCCGTACCCTCCGAATGCGCGCCTGATGGGGATGGGCTGGACCTTTGTGGGGGTTTTGGATCAGCACGACCCGGGCAGATCCAATCCGGGAGCGTATGGGTATAACAGCAACCAGGTCACGCTGAGCCTGGGAGCGGGTTTTGGCGCCGGCCTTGATGCGTTCAATACTGTCTATGCCGGTGTAAGCGACCTCGACCGCGGAGTGGGGGGCGGGGGACTGGCCCTGGCCTATTGCAAGGCTGAAGAGGGCGAGCCTGATCTGAAGTACGCCGTGTACGGGATAGGTAGGAAGGTGACCGACTGGTGTTCACTCGGTCTGTCATTGGCATATGCGCAGCAGGCTGACTCGGAGAGGGCAGCTCTGACTACCGATGCAGGCCTTCTGCTGAAGCTCGGATCTTTGTCCGCTGGGGTGCAGGCATCATCCATAACCACAAGCCTTGTCGGCGGCGGGGTCAAGATGGAGACGGAATTCACCCCCGAGGTATCGATAGGACTGGCCTTTGCGCCTTCCAAGGCTTTCACCGTGGCCGTCGACGCTCACGGTGTGGTGAGGCACGATGACAGTGCGCAGCCTTGGTACTCCGGCGGCGCCGAGGTGTGGCTCCGGGACAAGCTGGCGCTCAGGGTAGGGGCATTCGGCTCGTTCGAGGAGGGCGCAGCGGATCTATCTTACACCGGAGGGGTCGGGATCAGGATGGGCAAGGCCGAGGTCGGGTATGCGCTGGTGTGGAGCGACGGGGGCCTGAGCGCGCAGTGCTTCACGGCCAGCTCGTCCTTTTGACCCGGCAGTCAGGGGTGTTGGCCTTGGCCGCGAGCAGGCTCAAGAGTGTGCTGTTTCCCACGGTGATGGCATGGAAGGCGTATGCGGTGGTGATCGTCGCGGCTCTGCTTCCTGCGGCGGTCATCGCCGCAGCCGGCGTTCCTCTGTTCGGCACGGTGGAGAGGCAGGCGCGGGAGCGTGAACTCCGCTCCGTCTGCCGGCTGCTCGACTTGGAGCTCGCCGGGAGGTTCGGCTCCATGCGCGCTATCCTGGAGGCGGCGGGCGCTGTCGAACTGCCGGCCGAAGAGCAGGCTCGAGCGCTGCACGCCGTGCTCCAGCCAGTGGTAGACAGGGTCTGCGCGGCTTATCCGGGGGTGGAGGTCGGCTACTATTCCAGGGCCCTCGGCGTTGAGGTGGCGGCCGGCCGAGGTCTGGATGTGCGGCCGTTCTTTAGAGTGCGGCCCCCGGAGGATTTCCGGGTGTACCAGACGGGGCGGCCCGAAATCTCCTACGAGAAGGCTAACGGCAAGATGTCGGGGGCCCACACGACGGCGACGCAAGCCTATCCTCTCTATGACGGAGCTGAGCTCACGGGACATGTGTGGGCCAGTGTGGAAGCGCGGCAACTTGTGCCGAATACTGTCGCCGCGACAATGAGCGTGTTTGGGGCAGCTGCGGCCAGCGCAGCGGCGTTGCTTGTGGCCGCATGGTGGCTCATGAACGCGCTCGGGGGCTGGGAGCGAGAGGCGGCGACCAGGCGCACTACGGCGGCGAACCAGCTGGCAGCGGAGGTCGTACATGAGCTGCGAAACCCTATCTCGGTGGCGCGGGGCCTCGCGCAGCTAGTGATGTCGGAAGATGATGACCTCAGGCGAAGGATGTGGTTGGGCAATCTCGTCAGGCAACTGGATCACATGAACACTATCGCGTCCGACTACCTGCGTTACGCAAGACCCACTGAGCCGTCGCTACGGAGTATGCCGTTGGGCGAGATTCTGGGCGAGCTGGAGTGCGTGATTCGGTCGGGCCTCGATGCGACTTGCGTGGACTTCGAGGTATCTCAAAGCTCCGACTCGCTTGAGGTGATGTGCGATCCGGACCAGCTCAACCAGGTGCTAATCAATCTCGTGAGGAACGCGGTGGAGGCTGCTGCCGGGGAACCTTGCTCTCAGGTACGCGTGCGCGCGAGGCCAAACGGAAGGTATGTGCTGATCGATGTGTGCGACAGCGGGCCCGGGATTCCCGACGCGGATCTGCCGCGTCTGTTCGAACCCTTCTTCACGACCAAGCCCAAGGGCACGGGCCTCGGGCTTGCCATTTCAAAACGCCTGATAGAGCGGCAGGGCGGCGCCATATCCGCTCGCAATTCTCCGGGCGGGGTTACATTCACAGTCAGCCTGCCGGCGGGACGCGGCGGGGCCCATTAGCGTCAAGAACGCTTCGGAAGACGACAAAGCCCCGTGGACTTGCGTCCTCCGGGGCTTGGATGGCTTAGCTTATCGCATGTTGCTCGCGGCGCTTCGCGCGCCGGCGGCTGCGACTAGTACTGCCTGCTGGCCCTCTGCGCTGCGAAGCACTCGCTGCAGTAGACCGGCTTGTCGCCGCTGGGCTGGAAGGGAACGTATGCCGGCTTTCCACAAGACGAGCAGACTGCTTCGTACATCTGGCGGTTGCCTGAGTTGTTCATGCTCTTGCGGGCCCTACGGCAGTCGGGGCACCTTGACGGCTCGTTCTGGAACCCACGCTGCACGTAAAACTCCTGCTCACCGGCGGTAAATACGAAGTCCCTGCCGCAGTCACGGCAATTTAGGGTCTTGTCCTCGTATGCCAACTTGATCACGCCTCACTTGGTCTGGATAGTCTATTGATCAAGTCAGCATGCTTGGAAATGCGTGCGCTTGAACAACAGCCACATATATAATAGAGCATATGTGAACCAATTGCAATATGATGGCAGCAAAGACATGCCCGAATTGAAGCTGTTTTTGGCCGCGCAGCAATTGGGCGCAGGCGATTGCGACGCTAAGGGTTAACATGTCCCACCGGGGCGGCGTAGATTACGAACTCGTCCGTGCCGTCAAGGCCACAGAGCGCATCAGCCGTCTCCTGGTGATACGACCCGATAGCCACAGTGCCAAGGCCCAGCGCTTCACAGGCTATGTAGAGGTTCTGGCACACGTGCCCTGAGTCCTGAGCCAGCGTCTTGTGGGCGGCCACAGCGTATCTCCATTCGCATCTATATGGTATGCAGCTCCAGAAGAACACCACTGCGGCAGTGCCTATGAAGTCCTGGCCGAAGCAGGCCTTGCCTAGCTTCGCGGGGAGATCGGGCGGCGAGGATACGCGGATCAGCCTGTGCTCCAAGGCAAGATACCGGTAGATGCCCGGTTCGAGCCCGTTGACGCGGTTTACGGCCAGATACGTCTCGAAAGCGTGACGCGATCCGCCCGACGGCACCGTGCGCATGGTGGCGAACCCATCCCTGACTACCCGCTTGACCCCCTGGGTGGCCCAGAGGAGGAATGAGAGCTCAGCCAGGGTAATTGGCTCGACTGAGTATTCTCGGCGGCTCCGGCGGCGCTCGATCAGGTCGAATAGGTCTATCTGCCGGGGAGCGACCTCGCGCGGCGATGGAAGATCGATGAGCATGGCGTCTGGGGCGTACGCCTTTTGCAGCGGGGGCTGAGGGAGACCCAGGCGTTGGTCGGTGGGCTCCTCCCGCATCCTGGGAAACTTGGACTTCAACGTGTCGCGCTCACTGGGGAATCTGCTCATTGTTCTCAAGCCTCCGGCTTACGTTGTTGATTTCGCCTCACTGCTATGGTAACATATCTCCGGGCAAGGGTGTGCGCTTGAAAATGAACGTGCAGCTAGAGCTGGATAGAAGCTTCATGCGCGAAGCAATTGCCGAGGCGCGAAAGGCCGCCTGCGCCGGGGAGGCGCCGGTGGGCGCGGTGATTGCTGTGGGTGGCGAGATTATCGCCCGGGCGCACAACCTGAAGGAGTCGCTAGGCGACCCCACGGCACACGCCGAGGTCTTGGCCATACGGGAGGCTGCGCGCTTCTTGGGCGCATGGAGGCTCACGGGTGCAACCCTGTATGTTACGCTCGAGCCGTGTCCGATGTGCGCAGGCGCGATAGTGCACGCACGGATGGAGCGACTGGTGTATGGAGCGTACGACCCTAAGGCCGGAGCGGCCGGCACACTTTTCGATATACCGCGCGACATGCGGCTCAACCATTGGGTGTCGGTAACCGGCGGAGTGTTGGCTGAAGAGTGCGCCGCGATGCTTGCAGAGTTTTTCGCCGACAGGCGTTGAGTAGGTATTTAGGGCTTGTTCTTGCGGAGAGATGGCTGAGTGGTCAAAAGCGCTCGCCTCGAAAGCGAGTGGGCGGGCAACCGCCCCGTGAGTTCGAATCTCACTCTCTCCGCCACTAACTTCATACAGATTGCCTTTTCCGGATGGAGGCGTACTTCGGGCATCCGGGCCGCGGAGAGGTGGCTGAGTTGGTCTAAGGCGCTCGCCTGGAGAGCGAGTAGGCAGATGACCTCTGCCTCGTGGGTTCGAATCCCACCCTCTCCGCCATTTTGATGGGGAGATAGCGGTGCCCTGTACCCGCAATCCGCTACAGCGGGATTGAACTCCCGCCCCAGGCCTGTCTTCTTTGGGGCCTGCCCGGCGCAAGCAGCGTCGATGGCTGGGTCCTGCGCAACGAGGCTTTGTGAACCCCGTCAGGACCGGAAGGTAGCAGCGGTAAGCAAACCACCTTGTGTGCCGCGGGGTTGCCTGGTCGGAGCCGGCTACGCCGGTAACGCCTGGAGGAGCATGTCAAAGGCGGGTGCACGGCCTCTAGAGTAGAGGGGATGGTCTGCGTGGGCCATCCCTTTTCGATATGACCCCCGAGGTGCCCCATGTTGGATCGGGCTTTGGAGGACAAACCGCGCGGCTGGGCGAATATCTGTACGGTGTGTGCTCACGCGGCGTAGTTCGACAAGGGGAATCCGCCTGCGTCGCACTTCGGGCGAGTTAGGTGTCCCGGAAGGGACGTCCTTGGAGGGATCGCGGTGACTTATGTCTCGCTATACCGGCGGTGGCGCCCTCAGAATTTCGATGATATCGTTGGGCAGGCGCATGTTGTCAGGACCTTGAAGAACGCCATAACAACCGGGCGGATCACCCACGCGTACCTCTTTGCCGGGCCGCGCGGAACGGGCAAGACGTCTACTGCCCGGGTGCTTGCCAAGGCGCTCAACTGTGCTCTGGGCCCGACCCCGGACCCGTGCGAGAAGTGCGTATCATGCGTCGGGATTCGCGAGGGTACCGCCATGGATGTCATCGAGGTGGACGCGGCCTCGAACCGTGGGATAGACGAGATCAGAGACCTTCGGGAGAAGGTCATGTACGCCCCCACACAGGGCCGGTACAAAGTCTATATAATAGATGAAGCGCACATGCTCACTCCGCAGGCCTTTAATGCACTCCTGAAAACGCTCGAAGAACCCCCGCAACATGCAGTATTCGTGTTGGCTACGACGCAGCCGGAGAGCATCATCCCCACGATTCAGTCGCGCTGCCAGCGTTTCGATTTCAACCGCCTCACCGTGTCGGACCTGGCCGCTCACGTCGCCCGCGTGGCCCAGGCGCAATCTATATCGATCAATGCCGATGCCGCCCGTCTGATTGCCAGGCGCGCCGACGGGAGCGCCCGTGACGCTTTGGGCCTTCTGGAACAGGCTTCCGCCTGGTCGGCCCAGGTCACGGTGGAGTCAGTACTTGAGCTTCTGGGCGTGTCCGATTTCGATCTGCTGAGAAGGTTTGCGACCGCCATCGCTGATGATCAGCCCGGGCAAGCATTTCAGATCATACAGGAAGCCGTTGAGAACGGCGCCGACATGCGCCAGTTCCTGCAGGACTTGATCGGGCACTTTCGCAACATGCTAGTAGCGAAGGAGTGCCCTGGCCGCCCTGAACTGGTTGATACCCCGGAAGCGGCCTATTCGGCCCTTGAGCGGCAAGCGGCCAATTTCACCCGTGATCGTCTGGTTCAGATTCTCGGAGCGCTCAGCGAAGGAGAGGCGCAGCTCAGGCGCTCCTTCAACCCGCGACTGGCCCTAGAGATCACAGTGGCAGGGCTCTATGCGCCGCCTGTGGCGCCGGCACAGACGCCGAGACCTGCACGGGCTCAGGATCCGCCTCCGACCGGGGCGCCGACTCGGGCGCCCAGGGCGGCTGCGCAGCCGGAGACTGCGACGGCCAAGGCCGGATCCCGGTCGGCCCGACCGGCCCGGCCAGCCGAGCCCTCGACGCCTTCCCCGCCTTCGTCCGGCCCAGCCGATAGCCGGGACGGGGCTGATGACGGCAGCCAGGGCGACGGTCGATTTTCGGGTATCACCGAACCCCAGTGGCAGCAGGCGCTGGCGCGGGTCAAACAGGTCAATGTGATACTGGATGCACTACTAAAGGAGACTAGTTCTGTAGTGGTCGAAGGCGACTCGGTGCGGATCATGTTCGACCCCGCATGGGCGCTCCATGCACAGAAGGTCGCGGAGCCGGAGAACTTGCGACTCATAGCCCAAGCCCTGGGCGAGATTCTGGGCCGCGCGGTGCGGTGCCAGTCAGGCGCCGGGCCCAGTCAATCGCGGTCAGAGCCGCCGTCGACTACCGGGAAATCCGGGTCAGTCGGCTCCGACTATGCGGACATGCCCGAGGTTCGGGCGGCCATTGAGCTCTTTGACCCGAGGGAGATCAAGACCATCACTGATTGATATGGCGAGGAGGGTCCGGAATGGGCGGCAACATGCAGAAGATGATGAAGCAGATCCAGAAGATGCAGGCGGAGATGGATCGTGTTCAGCAGGAACTGGCGGATGATCGGATCGAGGGAACCGCAGGCGGCGGCGTGGTGCGGGCGGTTGTTAACGGGCACCAGGAGTTCATCGAGATTCACATAGATCCGACTGCGGTGGACCCTGAGGATGTGGAGATGCTGGAAGATCTAGTTCTCGCTGCGTGCGGTGAGGCCGTGCGTAAGTCGAAGCAGGCGGCCGAGGCCAAGATGGCCAAGGTGACCGGTAACGTGTCCATTCCAGGGCTCAAGTTCTAGATTGCGACGGCCAGAAGACGGGTGGGGGAAGCGTTCATGGTTTCCCAGGGCGCTGCGCTTTGCGCCCCCACGCCTCGGGGGGTGAACCGAGATGCTGTTCTATGCAGAGCCTGTAGGGAGGCTCATAGACGAGCTTCGCAAGCTGCCGGGGATCGGTGTCAAGACTGCGCAGAGACTGGCGTTCCATGTGCTCTCAATGCCCGCGGAGGAAGTGCGCAAGCTTTCCGAAGCCCTCATTGATGCCAAGGACAAGGTCAGATGGTGTTCGGTGTGCGGGAATATCACCGATGTAGACCCCTGCGGGTACTGTGCCGACGCCTCTCGCGATAGGTCTACCATATGTGTAGTAGAGCGGCCGGAGGATGTAATCGCCATGGAGCGCACGAGGGAGTTCCGCGGAGTCTATCATGTGCTCGGCGGCGCCATCTCGCCCATGGAGGGGATCGGGCCCGGCGACATTAGGCTCAGGGAGCTGCTGGACCGGGTGAAATCGGGCGAGGTCAGCGAGGTCATTATCGCAACGGATCCGAACATCGAGGGCGAGGCGACTGCGATATACATTTCGAAACTCCTCAAGCCCTTGGATACCCGAGTCACTCGCATCGCTCACGGGCTGCCCGTAGGGGGCGACCTGGAATACGCCGACGAAGTGACCCTGGCGCGCGCTCTGGAGGGCCGTCACCGCATGTGAACGCGTGGAGCGGGCCGCGGCAGAAGCCCCGATTTCGTGGATATGAGACATGTTGCTCGGGCATAATCTCAATCTGGGAAGGTCCGCTCACATGTTTCTTCGGGAAATGGGGGACGCGGCTTGAACGCAAGGGCGATCTACCGGAAGCTTTCGCAGACGTTACGCCGGACGGCTCTGGTTCCGGACGCTGCCGGGGCGCGGGAACCCTCGGAGGAGATGCGCCTTAGGGCGGAGATCCGTGTGGTGTGCGCGCAGATGGAGCAGGCTGACACGGTGTTCAACAACGTGACTGATCCCGACTTGATAGACGCGTCGGTGTTCACAATGCGCGCATGCGAACGCAAGCTTGGATACCTGGTCAAGCAGGCGAAAGCGCAGCGTGCGGCGATGATGCTGGAAGCTCATGACACGAGGTGTAATCAGGCGCTGAAAATGCCGTAAATTGTCGTTGACAGGCCTTCGAGGCGGTGCTAAGATAGCAACTGTCGCCCCCCGAGAGGGCGGCGACGAGAAGCGGCCCTCGGGCCGCGGATGTTCCTTGAAAACCAAACAGCGTGGAGCCTAGAAGTCAATCGCAAGAGTTTTGTGAAGCGGGCGACTGATTAAGTAAAGAGCGCGATCTACCTTTAAGGAAGTCCACATGCAAGTCGAGCGGGGCGGAAGCGGACGGTAACTGAAGCTTCTACCTAGCGGCGGACGGGTGAGTAACGCGTGGGCAACCTGCCTCAAGGTCTGGGATAACAGCCCGAAAGGGCTGCTAATACCGGATGCGGTCACGGTCTCGCATGGGGCTGTGATCAAAGGGGAAACCCGCCTTGAGATGGGCCCGCGTCCCATCAGCTAGTTGGTGAGGTGAGAGCTCACCAAGGCGACGACGGGTAGCCGGCCTGAGAGGGTGACCGGCCACACTGGGACTGAGACACGGCCCAGACTCCTACGGGGGGCAGCAGTGGGGGATCTTGCACAATGGGC
>JAGVTS010000193.1 GCA_019136685.1 Bacillota bacterium
TGTCATTGCTCACGCTCTCTGTCCTCATGATTCTCAGATTGAGTGTCATCGAGTTCAGGCCATGGATTGTGGGCAGAGATAAGCCTACTGCCGGCCCTGAGAGTGGATATGGGTGCGGCCGCAGCGAAGCGCGGAGCGCGACGATGCGGCCTGTTTGTTACCTGTACTCGTTCTCCAGGACTACCTTGACGGCGTGGTCGTCCACCAGTCTTGCGCCTATGCTCATGGCGTGGAGCAGGCAGCAGCTACAGAGGGAGCCTATCGCCCTTGCCGCGCCCTGCGTCGCCTCGTGAATCACCTTCACAGCCTCTTCAGTGAACAAGGTCGCGCTCACCCCGGCGACCTTCAGGTGGTGCAATATGTACTGGGCCGTTTCGTCGGGCTCGAAGTAGGGTAGATGGTACCGAACGTTGACTCTCTGCGCTATGGCCAGAAGCGACGGCCTGGCGAGAGCGGATAGGAGTTCGGTCTGCCCGATCAGTATGAGGCTCATGGGCGAATAGCTGTCCATCCTGAAGTTGGTTAGGAATCGGATCTCCTCGAGCATCTGGTGGCTCAGCAGATGTGCCTCGTCGATGATCACTACCGGAATCTTGCCCTGACCTTCCGCCATGTCGATCAGGAGCGCGTTCAACTGCCGTTTTGCGTCCCCGCGGTAGAACCTTGGTTTGACCCCGAGTTGGTTCAGGCACTCCCAATAGAGGTTCCTCGGGGTGAGCTCCGAATCGTGCAGGTAGAGCGGCTTGTATTTAGCCTGCGGAAGCTCCTCGACGAACCATCGGGCGATGGTGGTCTTGCCCGCTCCTACGCTGCCCGTGAACACCCCGAACAGCCGTCTGGACGCCACGTAGTTGAGCCTTGAGCGCATCTCTTTCGCTCCAGGAAGATCGAGCAGATCCCGGGGCCTAAGATCGCGACTGAACGGAGAACGCGAGAAACCGAAGTACTGCTCAAACATCGCGCTCGCCCTCCAGGTTGCAGAAGGATATCGCACCCAGCCTGCGTTTGAACCTACGCTGTTGCTGCCTCGCCATCAACTCGTCGAAGCTGACCTTCTCGGTCTCTGGAGCGCACACAGGCTCGCGACTACGGCTCTGGACGGCAACCTCTATCGGCTTCGCTTCCGCCACGCGCTCGCCTTTGTGGAATGCGTCAATTCGGCCAAGGTCGGAAGGGTCGTAGCGGAGCAACACTTTTCTATCGGCGTGCTCGACCCCTACGCTGTAAAGCTGGCCCCGGAACGAAATGCAGCCTGTGTGGTCGACTTTGCGCTCTGCGGAATGCAGAAAGGCCTCGGTTATCGCCTCGGGAGTCCCGATACGCACCTCGCCGATGCCGGCTTGCCACGCCTCAAGCGGCGACTTTCCGCCCAGGGATGAATGAGGCCTTCTATGGTAAAACTCCTCGAGCCACACCCAGAACCGATCGTTGAGTTCCTGAAGCGAAAGCGCGGGAGATACCCTGAGCTCCTGGATGAACGAGGAATCCGCGAACCCTATCCACCTCTCAATTTTTCCCTTTCCTTGGGGGCTGTAGGGTGCAGCCGTTAGGTGCCGAACGCCCAGCGTGGCGCATGCTACGCGGAATACGTGCGACACGAACACCTTCCCGTTATCTACGAAGACCGCCTCCCCTGTCTCACGCAGCTTTCCAGGCTGTGGCCCTTTTGGTCGAAGTAGAACTCTGCATGGGGGATCAGCCTCGAACAGTCGTCGATAAAGGCGAAGAGATAGGTGCGCCTAGGCTTGCCCGACGCGTCCGGCACGTACGGCCCGTACTTGATGTCGCCCTGCCATAGCTGGTTAGGCCGTGCCTTGACGAACCTGCTGGTTCCCTTCGGCGTCCGCTTGGGGATATCCATCATCCCGGCTTCTTTCAGATGGCGGCCGAGCGTGGATCTGGCAACTTCACCCGGCTCTATGGTTCCTTCCGCCGTCATGATGTCGATGATCTGCCTGACGCTGCGCCCAGGCAACTCCTCCTTGAGCTCTATGGCACGCTGAAACACATTGGACCTTAGGGCCCTTGCGGATCCGGTATCGGACCTCTCTTTCCTGTACAGCCCTTCAAGCCCCTCATCCCGGTAGGCCGCCGCCCACCGCCTCAGGGTGCGCATCGACACGTCCGGCGCGCCGGACGACACGTTTCTGGCCCTCATCTCGCGGATCTCGGTCCATGCTTCCGACGCTTCTTCCCGGCTCATGCCCGACTTCGCAGCCGGGGCAACAGCCGTGTACCTCTCGTCACATGGCCCTCGCTTTTCGCGTAACACAACAGGACGTTCGTCCGACTTGACACCAACTTGCATTTGGCCTTGAAACCCAACGCCCGGCTCGCTCTCCCGACCAGCTCAGCCAGCGTCTCTCGCGCCTCGGCCGCTCTCTGGCGGCAGGCAACTAGGATCGCCCGCATGGCCGCCGCGATTCTTGCCTCTTTGGTTTTGAACGCCCGAATCCACCTGCTCAGAGTCGTGCGGGGCACACCCAACTCTTCGGATATTCTTCTCACGCGCTTGCCCCTCTTGTGCTCTTGCACAGCTTTCTCCCGGACCCATTGGGGGTAGGGACTCCGCGGGGCCAGCGCTGAAGGGATCAAGGAATGCGAGCGTGCACACCGTGGGCACTCAGCCCGCACCATACGGACATGCGCTGTGTCGGGACCCTCGGCAACCCAGAGGTTCCGACCATAGCCCCCTCTCAACGTCATGGGCCCCGCGCACTCGGGACACCCCACGAGTCCTTCCTGTACCCCGCGACGCAGCTGATTAATCACATCTTCTCCGTAACAGTTGCAATCCGCGCAGCAATCAAGTACGATCAAGATGCCGATGGGGGATGGAGCGGCTACCGGGGAGAGGCTAGCACCTCATCGATCCGGTGCCCTTCATCTCTCTCCTTTCATGTGATGCCTCTCTCTTCGACGGGCCTCCCTCCGTTCTCCTCCCACGAGGCCGTACAATTCAACCAGAACGCCTTAACATACTGTCAATTACCGTGGGCAGGGACAGTGGTTTCAACTACCCCAACCCCAGGTGGTCCATAGAACAGTCTAACCTGCTTGGCGAGATCTTGGGGAGCCCGGTGCGGGAAATCTGCACGCCGGGTTCTGAGGGGGGAAGAGGCACAAGTGCTATGCCGGCTTGGTGATGGCACCGGCCCGAAAGGACCGGCAAACGACGCGGCGCCACAAAGGCTAAGGCGCGAGGCCTCTCTCTACCCACCCAGTAGGCCATGGCACCCTGCGGCGCGAATGCTGCCTGGAGCTGAAGACGAATTCGATCCCGAACGGCTACAACGCGTAGCAGAAACAGAAAGGGACCTCTGCGATCAGGTACCCCTTCAACAAGCTCTTGGGGAGGTGACATTCCTGTCCAAGCTGCCACTAACCCTTCTATCGGAGCTGGATGCCGTCAATGCCATGCTGGAGAGCATAGGCGAACAACCCGTGAACACTCTTGAGACGTCCGGCATATCTGAGGTGTCGATAGCCAGGGATACGCTACACGCCGTGTCGCGTCAGGTGCAGGCCGCTGGGCTGCATTTCAACTCTGAGGAGGGCTATACGCTGCCTATGGACACTGATGGGCAGATCATTCACCCAGCCAACACCCTCAAGGTCGACGCGACTGATCCAGGCAGCGATTATGTTCAGCGGGGGAACCGCCTGTTTTCGGCATAATGGAATTGCATAGCTCGGCGGTGAAAATGTCACAACAGCAGCTGAAGAAGAAGGCATAGCCGCCGCGCCGTATAGAATACCTCCTCAGATTAGGTTCCGGCCAATCGGGAGGTAACACGGAGTGATAGCTATGCCTGTACAACACTATATCAAGCATTCGTATGAAAGCGAAGAGGCATCGATCAGCGCAATTGCTAAACGGACCGGCGTGTGTTGGCGGACGGCAGCAAAATATGCTCAGCGGGACGACTGGAACGAACCTATGCCCAGCATCCGAGCCAGGCGGAGGCCGGTTATGGGCCCTGTAGCGGAGATCGTTGACACTTGGCTGCTTGAAGATCGATTACTGCCCAGGAAGGACCGCCGCAATGCCGTAGCCGTTTTCAACGAGCTTAAGAAGGATCATGGCTTCAAGGGCGGGGAACGCACAGTCAGGGAGTACATTTAGAGACGGCGCGGCGAGCTGTTCAAGGGCGATAGCAGTGCATACGTTGAACTCGAACACCCGATTGGGGAAGCCCAGTCGGATTTCGGAACAATCCACTGCGCGCGGGACGGCAAGATCGTCGAGATCAAGTCGCTTGTGCTTTCGTTTCCACGATCAAACGCGGGCTTCGCAGTCCCGATGCCGACCGAGAACACGGAATGCTTCCTGGAAGGACTGAAAACCCTTTTTGAGCAGGCAGGAGGCGTGCCCCGGAGGCTGGTTCTGGACAACGCGTCGGCTGCAGTGGCAAGCATCGGGGAAGGAGAAGAGCGCGTGCTAACCGAGGCGTTCAGCCGGTTTCAGCTCCATCACCGCTTCGAGGCGGACTTCTGTGGGCCAGCGAGAGGCAACGAAAAGGGCAACGTTGAGAACAAGGTGGGGTACACGCGCAGGCAATGGCTATGCCCTATTCATCCCCTCAACAGTCTCGAGGAACTGGGCGAGCTATTGGCGGTTGAGGCCGCGAAGGACATGGACCGCGTTCACTACAAGGCCGACAGGAAGATCAGCGACCTTTGGGAGAAGGAGCGATCGACGCTATTGCCGCTGCCAAACGTTCCGTTCGAGGCTATGCGGCTTGATCATGCAGTACTGAACAACTACGCGCAGTTCCGTTTCGAGAAGGCGACCTATGCTGTGCCGCAAGGCAAACCGCGGCAAAAGGTTCTGCTCAGCGTGTATTGGGATCGAATCGAGGTACGGAATCGAGAAGGCGAGTTTCTCACAACTCTGCCGAGGAGCTACATGCTCAAAGAACAACCCATTGACTGGCCGGCCCTGTTTGAGATCTATTCGCGTCGTCCGCGAGCGGCTGTGCACTCAGCCATGTTTCGCCATCTGCCTGAAGCGGTCCGAACGTATCTGCAGGAGGTCGCTGCGCCAGACCGGGCGATTCGAGTTCGAGCCCTGCGAGACGCGCTGAAGACCTATAGCATGGATCAGGTCGCAGAAGCGCTTGAGGCGCTGCCCGCCGACAGGCGATCGAAGCCCTGCGAACCTTGAGCTCAAGCTCTATTCGCTTCGCCCGGAGAACCGGACTCCCAAGCCCATAGCCGAGGGCTACACGCCGCTGGAAGTGGCGGCGTACGATCCGGATTCCACTCCATACGACCGGCTGCTGCCGACACGGCTGGAGGGGGTGGCGACGAGATGAAGTCCGCTCTTCTCCAAGAGCAGTGCAAAGCGCTCAAACTTGGCTCGGTGAGTCGGATCTACACGCAGATTGCCTTCGAGAGCAGCGAGCAGTCCCTGACGGACCTTTTTGCGGAATACGTGAAGACAACCGAAACCGGCGCAGACTGAAACGCGCAGGCTTCCCCCAGACGAAAACGCTAGAGGAGTTCTCCTGGGAGAACATCGTACTGCCCCCGCAGACCACTAGA
>JAGVTS010000205.1 GCA_019136685.1 Bacillota bacterium
ATTCTTCTGTCGAATACAGAAAAGTATCGCCAAATGGCGGAATCCCCGAACCCTTATGGAGACGGCAAGGCATCAAAGCGAATCGTCAGTGGAATATTGCATCATTTCGGTATGATTGACGAGCGCCCAGTTGACTTTGTGTAGCCGAGAAGCGGTTTACATATCTTACTAGTTGTGCGCCGACGTGTTGCGGTGCTACACTACCCGGGGGCATTGGGCCAGCTTTCGGGCGATCGGATTGTGATTGGGGGCAGTCGGCGTGGAGGTTCTGATCATCAGGGGCGGAACGCCTCTGGGCGGAGAAGTGCGCGTGGGCGGCGCGAAGAACGCGTCGCTTCCGATAATCGCCGCTTCACTCCTTGCGCCGGGATCGTCGAGCATTGAGGATGTCCCACACCTCAGGGATGTCGACACCATGTGCGGCGTGCTCTCTTCGCTGGGCGCCACGGTGTCTCGCTCTCCAAGTGCCGTCTCGGTAGACGCCTCCGACATATCCTCCGTGGAACCCCCGTATGAACTCGTCAGGGCGATGCGTGCTTCGTTTCTGGTCATGGGGCCTCTTCTTGCTAGGATGGGGCGAGTGCGCGTTTCGCTTCCCGGCGGGTGCGCCATCGGATCGCGTCCCATCGATTTGCATCTTAAGGGGTTGGCTGCGCTCGGGGCTGAGATCGACATGGGCTACGGCCAAATAGAGGCGAGAGCTACGAGGCTCGCCGGCGCCCGGGTCTATATGGACTTTCCCAGCGTCGGGGCGACTGAGAATATCATGATGGCGGCGGTGCTGGCGTCCGGCATGACGCTAATCGAGAACGCAGCACAGGAACCTGAGGTAGTAGACTTGGCGAACTTCCTCAACTCCATGGGCGCGCGCGTAAGGGGAGCAGGCACCAACGTACTGCGAATAGAAGGCGTGACTGAGCTTTCGCCTGCGTGCCACATGGTGATTCCCGATCGGATCGAAGCCGGCACATTGATGGTGGCTGCGGCCATGACCCGCGGCTGTCTGGTCATCGACAACGTGGTCGCCGAGCACTTGAAGCCGATCACGGCGAAGCTGCGCGAAGCCGGCGTTTCGGTGGAAGAGCGCGACGATGGCTCGATATACGTGGAAATGCATCAACGCCCCGCAGGCGTCGACATCAAGACCATGCCATACCCTGGGTTCCCCACCGACTTGCAGGCGCAGTTCATGGCCCTGACGTCGATCAGCTCGGGCTCATCAGTGATTACGGAGACCGTTTTCGAAAATAGGTTCATGCACGTGTCCGAGCTTGCCCGGATGGGCGCTTCAATAAAGATCGACGGCCGGGCGGCGATGATAGAGGGTCAGCCCAGCCTGTCGGGCGCTCAGGTAAGGTGCACCGACCTCCGGGCCGGCGCTGCCCTGGTCCTCGCCGGCCTGGTCGCCTCGGGTGAGACTGTCGTATCGGACGTGTACCATGTTGACCGCGGCTACGAAAGGCTCGAAGAGAAACTGGCCCGAGCAGGGGCCGACATCCGCCGCGTGACTGAATCCGAGGCCGAGCAGGCGGTCTAGCCTCAACCATCCGTCTCAACCATCTGCCCAAACCATCTGTCTCATGTTCACTTGTTCTAGCCTCCCTGGCCGCGAATAGACTGTACGGCTTTCCGCCCGGGCGGAGGAGGTACAGCTGTGGCAAGGACTGCTAGCATCCTCGTTGCTGTGTGCGTGGGCGTAATGGTTCTGCTCCCCGCCTCCATCGCTCTGCTCGTGCATCCTCCTAGCTTGATCCGCCCTGATGACATGTGGATATCCGTGTGGGACCACTCTGCGCGTGTCGTAAGACGTCTTTCTCTCCAAGACTACCTTGTGGGAGTAGTAGCTGCCGAAATGCCGGCATCGTTCGAGCTGGAGGCGCTCAAGGCCCAAGCCGTGGCCGCGAGAACCTACACGCTGCGACGGCTCGCAAATGATGCGGTTCGTATGGCCAATGAGCACCCAGGCGGCGCTCAGATCTGCACCGATCCATCTCACTGCCAGGCATGGAATTCCCGTGAGCAGCTCGTCGGCAAGTGGGGCGCAGGGGCATATCTGGCGAACGTACGAAGGATCATCGCGGCGGTCGAATCCACCTATGGGCTGGTGATGACATACAATGGTCAGCTCATCGACGCCGTATACCACTCGTGTTGCGGAGGAATGACGGAAGACGCAGCAGAGGTCTGGGGGCGACGGATACCGTATCTAGTTCCGGTCGCTTGCGGATGTGGGCGCCGGGGTGTGGAGCTTGGCGAAGCCCGCGCTGTAGACAACGCGTATCTTCTCGCGGCGCTGGGTATCGGCGCGCGGGGTGTGCCTGCCCTGGCTTCGGGAGTGCGGGTGGCGGCACGCACGGGCACCGATCGCGCCAGCATCGTGTCTGTGTACGGTGTTCCAGTATCTGCAGCCCAGCTCCGGCGGACTTTGTCTCTGAAGTCTACCCGTATTGCCATCAGCTCCGAGGGGGGCAAGACTATCTTTAGAACTACCGGGTACGGGCATGGGGTGGGGATGTGCCAGTGGGGCGCGGCGAGCATGGCAGAACGGGGCGAGACGTTCGATGCGATTCTGCGGCACTACTACACCGGGGTAAGAATACAGCAAATCACCTCAGGGGAAAATAAGCCCTGAGGTGGTTCTATGAGACTTCGTTTCCTCATGAACTCCAGAAAGGTTCTGTTCTTAGTGTGGGCGGTCTGTTTCACTCTGGGCTTCGTGGCAGGAGCCTGGATCGGTCCTGCCATCACGGGCATGTCGGATAGGCGTTTAGCGGCCGACCGGACTCCATTGGTTCAGACCGTGTCGTCAGCGGACACTACGTCGGTACAGGGGTCGTCGGTGGAGAGCCAACTGGCGAACAAAGCGCCGGCAAGAGAGCCCGAGACTATGACTATGCCTGCTGAAGGCAGGACAGTTGGGGCGTACGGTTGGTACAGAGACTCGATCATGGATGATTGGAGGTTTAGAGACGGGCTGGACATCTCATGCGCTCCCGGAGCCAAGGTAGCGGCGGCGTTGTCGGGGATTGTGACCGATGCTGCGCGTGCGCGAGACGGCGGGTACTCCGTGAGCCTGAAGCATGCAGGCGGCGTGAATACTACGTATGTGAACCTCAGAGCGGTGTGGGTCGATGTGGGTCAGCAGGTGGCGGTCGGGGAACCTCTTGGCGACATCGGCGCCGCCTCGTCTGCGTCGGGAGGTGTACTCCGGTTCACGGTCGAATGCGACGGCCAATCCAAAGACCCGGCCGTATGCCTGGGACAACGCTTCTAGCTCTAGCATAATCCACCCCTGTACGAATATAGATCTAGCAAACGACAGGGGGGAGGCCGGACGCCAGATGAGGGAGTATATCCGCCGGCGCGTCCTCGAGATAACCGACCACATGCTGGA
>JAGVTS010000164.1 GCA_019136685.1 Bacillota bacterium
GCTCCATTTCCACATTGATTATCTTGCCAATACCGCGTTCACACTGGCCTGTTGCTACAAACAGGACTGACTTGCCTCTCATCAGTACAAATACTTCATCTGTTTCATTATGCCGCTCCATCTGCCCAATCGCACCAGCAGAGTTGTGCTCCGACGTGCATATCGCAGCCACACGCCACCAGCCATACTCAACTAGAGGCAAGTAGTCGTCCACAAGGCAGCTTCTCACCTCAATCAGTCGCGGATCGATCGTCAAACCATCACACCCCCAGGATGCCGTGCTGTGCCGACATGTCGCAGTTCGCCCCAGTATCGCGTATCTTCGCCCGAAGCCGACGTCTTCCTCCTGCCAAGTGGCAATGTGGCAGACTGCACCGAAGTAGAAAGACTCCGCCGGAGCGGAGCCCTGCGAAGACTACCATATTCCGCTGCGCCGCCATTGAGCTACGTCGCCGTGCTGGTCTCACCTGCCCGCGCGTGAAGGAATGCACACCAGTTGCCCGATCTGTAGCCTGCCGGGGTTCACTCCCGGGTTGGCGCTGGTCAGGGCGGCTACGCTCACTCGGAAGCGCCGGGCGATGCCATAGAAGGTGTCGCCTCTCCGGATAATGTAGGGCGTCGCCCCGGCGGGACATGCCGGCTGCGAGGGTACGCCAGGAGCAAGCGCGGTCGGGATGCAGATGAGTTGGCCAACTCGCAGGCTGCTCGGGTTCACCCCCGGATTGGCCCTCCTCAGGGTGTCGACAGTCATTCCGTGCGCACGGGCTATCGCGTAAAAAGTATCACCGGCCCTGATCTGGTAAAGGAAACCACCAGGGCACGCTACACCCGGGGGGCGGCCGGGACGTGGACCTGGGGGGCGACCGGGAACCGCAGCGGTCGGGATACAGAGAAGTTGCCCGACACGGAGCGAGGCCGGATCCGTTCCCGGGTTGGCTCTTAAGATGGCGTCGACCGTTATCCCAAACCTGCTCGCAAGCGCATAGAGCGTATCGCCCGACCTGATCTGATGCAGGAATCCGCCCGGGCAGGGCGGCGCCTGCCGCGCACCGACCCCTTCCTTGTTGTCGCCTGCCATTACCGTTCACTCCTTCGGGTTGAGTCCAATGCACCATATGCACAGTGGCGCTTACGTGTCCCCAAGCCGGGAGTACATATGACCTTGAGGCTATGACGGCAATAACAGGTCGACGGTCGAAGCCAGGATGGTCGAAACTAAGGGCACAAGGCCTCGCATTCACTGCGTACGGCCAAACCCATCCGCTCCAGTCGAGCCGCTACCTCGGGGAAGTACTGTCCTACATCTGACGCATTGTGCGCATCCGATCCCATTGTCACCCCAGAGCCTCCGAGTTGCCTGTACAGCTCCAGCGTCTCCCAATCGGGGTATGGCCCGCCCAGTTGCCTTCGGATGGCCGACGTGTTGACCTCGATGATGGCGCCGGATTCGATCACCATCTGCAAGATGTCGGTCATCGGCCCCCGCCATCTGTCCAGCCCTGAAGGACCGTATTCACGCGGCCATCGCGTCTTGATGTAGTCTAGGTGACCTATCCTGGTGAACAGCCCACTCCTCGCCATGGACATAGTTTCGCGCCAGTACGGCTCACAGGCCTCCGCTTCGGACTTACCCACGAAGTAGGACGGACTTCCGACGAAGACGTGGTCGATCAGATGAACCGAACCGAGGACGTGGTCGAATCGATGAGTATCGAGGAAATCGCGAATATCATCTGCAAACTCGGCCTGATAAGTGACTTCAACGCCTGCCTTGATGTCCAGACGGTCGCCGTACTTGTCACGGCATCTGTCCACATCGGACAAGTACCTTTTGTAGTTGATGTAGCCATACGCTGCATCGGTCGGGTCAAAATCGACATGCTCTGTAAAGCACACTCCCGCCAGGCCGCGTCGGACAGCGCTTTCGCACATCTCATCAAGGGTCGAGCGGGCGTCAGGCGAATAAGTAGAATGCATATGGTAGTCAAACAGCTTCGTGAATCTCGCACCTCTCTTTCGGCAACGCAAGCCCAGTATAGCACAAGCACGTGCGGCGTGTCCGGAGGCCCCGCTCCCGAGGCCCAGCTCCCGAGGCCCCACGTCCGAGGCGCTCCTCTACCGTCCCCATGGGCCCAGCGGTCGCGCCCGAAGTCGAAGCACGAGCACAGCCCCACACATCCTGCTCCAAATCCTCCGAACGGGCGATACCATCGAAACCTTCACGGTGATACCATCGTCGTAGCGCCGAAAACCGCCTCGCGCCTACCCCACCACAAACCGCGACTTGCTGCCGCGGTCGGTCATGCTGATCTCGAGGCGGGCGTCTACTCGCTCAACCAGCTCGGGCACGTGGGATATCACACCCACCAGGCGGCCGCCTTCCCGCTGCAACTCCAGCAGAGTATCGATGGCAAGGTCGAGCGACTCGGGATCGAGTGTGCCGAATCCCTCGTCAACGAAGATCGTATCCAGCCTTATCCCACCGGCATATGACTGAACCACGTCTGCGAGGCCCAGAGCCAGCGACAGCGAGGCCATGAAGCCTTCACCGCCGGACAGAGTGGTCACGCTGCGTTCTCTGCCCGTGTAGGCATCGAACACTTCCAGGCCGAGCCCGGCCGCGCTCCGAGATGTGAGCCGGTCCATCGTGCGCCGGAGAGCATACCTGCCTCTGCTCATCACTTGCAGGCGCTGGGTCGCCGCCTCTGTTACCTGGTCCAGCATAGACGCAAGCACGAACCTCTCGAACGTCATACCCAGCCTGTTTCGGTGCCCTCTCCCATTGGCCACGTCCGACACTCGGGCGATAACCGCATATTCGGCTTCGACTTCCTGCATCTCGCCAGCGAGCTTGTCCAGGTCATCCAGTTGCCTGCGCATCTGGTCTATCCGGTTGCCAAGGCTTATCCTGTCCTCCATCGCCCTTTTGGCGGCCAGATTCAGCTCGGCACAGCCGGCTTCCGCCGCCGCCAGATCAGGCTCCGCGATCCCGGCGGCTTCGCCTGCCGCTCGCGCCAGGCGCTCCCGGGCGGCATGCAGTTGCATACGGAACTGCTCTATTGCCTGTTCGAACTTGCGAGCGGCATCGTCGGCCATCTTGGAGGCGTGGTATTCATCCACGCTGGCAAACCCTACTTCCCGCACTTCAGCCTCGAACTCCACGCTGCGGACACGCACGTTCCCGATTGCGACCTCAAGCGCCTCCTCTGCCGCAACCGAGCGCGCCTGCGCCCCCGCAAGGGCTTGCCCGGCATCTTGCCTCTCGCGCTCCGCCGCCTCTAGCGCCCGTACTAGCGCGTCCAGCTCAGCTCTCGCCTTTGCCTGTGCGGCTTCCAGCGCAGCAGGAGACCTGAGATCCACGGGA
>JAGVTS010000027.1 GCA_019136685.1 Bacillota bacterium
AAGGCCTACCACAGCGTTATGCAGTACATCGAGATAGGTTCGCGGGAGGGACGACTAGTCGCTGGAGGGCGCGGCGACGCCTCGTTCGGGTACAGCATCGAACCTACGATCATCGCCGACGTCGATTCGCGAGCGCGCATTGCTCAGGAGGAGGTGTTCGGCCCGGTTCTGGCTTTCATGCGCGCAAGGGACTTCGATCACGCTCTCGAGATGGCTAACGATACTGAATATGGACTGACAGCGTCAGCATACTCGAAATCCAGGCTCCACATCGAGCGTGCGAAGGAAAGGGTGCACGTGGGGAACCTTTACGTGAACCGCGGCTGCACCGGCGCTCTGGTGGGGCTTCATCCCTTTGGCGGTTTCAACATGAGCGGCACTGACAGCAAGGCAGGCGGGCCTGACTACCTGCTCCTGTTCATGCAGGCCAAAAGCATTTCGGAGACTGTGTGAGAGGGGTTGCTCCCCTGGCCCATGCATAGTATGGAGGAGGAGGTGACGCAATTGCTGTACGAGCAAGATCCGTCGGCTTCTCTGCCTGCTGTGCATGTGGTCCCTCGGGGGGGCCACACGCTTCCTCCGCTGCCCTATCCGTTCTGCGCTTTGGAGCCGTACATCAGCCGAAACCAGCTTGAGATCCACTATACTAAGCATCATGCAGCATACGTTGAAGGACTGAACAGGGCGGAACTCGCAACCGGCCGGAACTGGGCACGAGCCCAAGACCTAGCGTTCAATGGATCGGGTCATATCCTGCACAGCATCTATTGGACGAACATGAGCCCCTGGGGCGGCGGCCAGCCCAGCGGCATGGCAGCTGAGCAGATCAATGCGTCCTTTGGGAGTTTCGAGGAATTCCGATCACAGTTCACTGCGGCTGCCGAATCTGCGCGTGGCTCAGGCTGGGCCATACTGGTGTGGCAACCTCAGTGGGGAAGGCTGGAGATTCTCACTGCCGGCCGGCATGAGAATCTGACGCAATGGGGCTCGATCCCCATACTTGTGCTGGACGTGTGGGAACACGCATACTACATCGACTATCAGAACAGGCGCCCAGACTACATTCGCGCGTGGTGGAATGTGGTCAACTGGGCCGATGTGGAGTACAGGCTGAGGTGTGCCATGGCGGCCCGAGTACCCATGCATACATGACACGGAAGCTTCACGAGGAGTAGGCCACTGCGTGCACAGTGGCCTACGATTCGCGTCGGCAGGCTCAAGAACCGGTCGTGCTCCCTGATCCTCCAGACCCTCCAGGGCCTCCGGGGAAGCCCGGACCGCCGGGAGTTCCGGGGAAGCCGGGAGCTCCAGGACCTCCAGGTCCGCCGGGGACGCCGGGGACGCCGGGTCCTCCTGGGAACCCGGGACCGCCCCACCCTGGCCTACCCCACCATGGCTGGCCCCACCCTGGCCTGCCCCACCACGGCCTACCCCACCATGGCCTACCCCACCATGGCTGGCCCCACCATGGTTGGCCCCAACCCCACTGACCCGGCCACTGCTCGCTGTACATCTCAGACGGAGCATAGTACTCGGCGGGCATGTAGTATTCGGCTGGAGCGTAGTATTCGGCAGGCGCGTAGTATTCGTCGTTGTAGAATGACATAGGCTTACACCCCACTTGTGCTCATGAATCCTCGCAGCGAGGACACGTCCAGGACAGCATATTCACCCCGAATACCAGAGGGACTACTGCCAAAGGCACTGCCCAAGCGGGTTGCACGCGCTAGCGCTGAAAATGCGCCGGATGGGCGCAAAATGGGCGTACGGCCCTAAGGATTATCCACTCCTTAGCCGTTGACAGTGGGTGATCTCTCCAATAGACTGGAGGCTGTGCACTGGTGCTATTGACAAAGGCTGGTCGCGTAGCCAGTACAGGGTGGCAGCCACTTGCACCGGTCCTTGTGGGGCGAGGCCCACAGATGGGCCGGTGCATCTGTTCTTGCTCGTGGTCTGTAACTGGGGGCGGATCTGTGTGTCATTGCCCGGGCAGAACACGTAATTCAGGAGGTCTAGTGTAGTGAACACAAACGTCAGCGTGCTGCTCAGGAGCGCGCTGGACCAACTTCCGAACGGGATTGTTGTTCTAGATGACGAGAACAAGCTGGCTTTCGCGAACAAGTCCGCACTCCTGCTGCAGGATATGTGTCCGAATTGCCTCACCTGGGGCGCGTCTTCCACACCCACCCGGATACCACTCACCGATGATGCCGGATGTCAACTGGGGACTCTGGTGCTCACAGGCGACATTTCCGCGACGAATTGTCCACGTAGCCGCAGCGGCATCGCTGGAGAGTGTGTAAGCATCACTGAGTCTGCGGTCATCGCTGGCCTGGAGAGGGTGGTTGCCTGTCTGGAATTGCGAGACCCGCATACGAAGGGGCATTCCGACCGCGTGAAGGATCTCGCAGTGGCCATGGCTCGACGGACCTTACGCAACTTCGCGGTTCTTCCGGTACTGGCGCTGTCTGCTAGACTACACGACATCGGCAAGACGCGAATCAGCGGCGATATTCTGAAGAAACCCGGCCCTCTTACTGATAGGGAGTGGGCCGAGGTAAAGCGACATCCGCTGACCGGAGCGGATATGCTGTCGTCGGTGCTCTGCCTGGACGCTGTTGTGCAGGGCGTGCGCCACCATCACGAAAGATATGATGGCAAAGGCTATCCTCAGGGGCTTGCCGGTCCGGACATACCATTAGTAGCGCGCATAATTGCTGTGGCGGATAGCTACGATGCCATGACGTCCGACAGGCCGTACCGTAGGGCGCTGCGACCTTCAGAAGCAGCCGAGGAGGTGCTGCGAAACGCCGGTGACCAGTTCGACCCGGATTGGGCCGAAGCATTGTTTAAGATAATCATGAATTCTCAAGCATCTTGATTCGGCGAATACGTGAAATACACTCCCAAGCAGGGCTCCACATCCGGTTTGCCCAGCATTCTGCCTGTTTAGCGAGGCCGGAACGAGGAATCATAAACCAGGGGTGATCACGTTGTCGAGGCGCCGTTCCATTGTATCAGATGACGTGAAGTACGAGATCGCTCGCGAACTCGGCTTCGCCGACAAGATCAACGTGGAAGGCGACAACTATGACTACGGTAACATCACTACCCGCGAGGCTGGTCTCATCGTGCGAGGTCTGATAGAGAAGGCTGAGCGGGCGATGGCGGATCAGCTGAGGAGGCGGGGGCGCTAGCCCCCGCTTTCGCGATCTGAATGTCGTGCGGAGTATCGTGGCTCGCGGGATACCGAGCCCCGAGCCCCGAGGTATTACCTCGCGGGGCATTGTCTCCTCAAGACGCGCGCGACAAGGTATTGACAATAAAGAATATTGT
>JAGVTS010000153.1 GCA_019136685.1 Bacillota bacterium
ATCCCCTGATACGTGCTGCCTCGATAGACCGGTATCGCATCAGAGTAGTTTGAAGTCGTCGCCAATTGGAACTCGGCACTATCCACCTCGGTGCCATCCGGGACATCACAGCCCATCTGTATCATGGTCAGCGTAGAGAACATTGTAAGCCCAGTCGGAGCCGCCGGCGCAGGTTTCGTCGCTGTCACGGTCGTCCAATCTGACACATTGCCATATCGGTCCTCGTGCGCCACCCTGCATGTCACCTTTGGCTGCGGCGTGGTATGGTCCGCGCGGTTCATGGCCAGCGAATACGTAAATGTGGTTCCGTTGATTCTTGCCGTGCGCTTCGTCGTCCCGCCCGTCACGATCTCGATTCTGCTCTGCTTGTAGTCAGACGCGGGGCAGGCGTCCCACGCGAAGATTGCGTCGTTGTCCCGGAATACGCCAGTCAGGCCCGTCGGCGCAGGCGGCGGCGTCGTGTCGCTGGCCACCGACACGGTTGCTGACGTGCTCCACGCAGACCAGTTGCCGGACGCATCGCCTGCGGCTACCTGATACTCGTATTGGACACCTGTTGCCAACCCAGCGGCATCTATGTATGCCCCTGCCACGCCCGGCGTAGCGAGGATTGTGGCCAACTGCTCCCATGCCCCAGCGCCCTTCCGCCGGCGCACAGCAAATGCTCGCAAATCGGCATCTGCCACCGCTGCCCATGCGAGCTCGATCTGCACGAGTAGTCCGCCGTCTGCCTGCATCTCAGCACTTCCTGCGGCCGTCAGCCCTGTCGGCACTGCCGGCGGATCAGTGTCTGGCTCGTAGGACGGTATCGGCTGCCCCATCACGCTAGCCGTGACCCACGGACCGGCTTGCCCAAACGCGTCCACCAGTCGTGCTCGCCCGTAGTTCCGGGCGGCCGCTAAGATGGGCGTCAAGGCATCAAACGCCCGGCCCCGGTACACCGTCTTGGCGTCGCTATAGGTCGATTGTAGCGCTAGCTGAAACTCGACATACCCGAAGTCAGGCAGCTCAGGGGCGTCGATGCTGAGTGCAACCATGCCGTCCGCCGAGGACATGGCGAACCCAGTTGGAGCCGTCGGCGCTCCATTGGTCAGACTTACCGATGCCCAGCTCGACCTATCGCCCTTATGGTTCTGATGGGCTATCCTGATCGTTACGCTCGGCTTGGCCGTGCCGTTGTCCGCGATGTTCATCGCCTGAGTGTAGCTGAAGGTTGTGCCCGTCTCGTACGACGTGCGTTTGGTCACGCCTCCAACCTGCACCTCAACCACGGTCCGGGCGAAGTCAGGGATTCCTGGGCGGTTCCACGTGGCAATGGCATCGACGCCCGTGAACGTGCCACTCAGTCCCGTTGGCGCGCCCGGCAGGGTGATCCCGGTAGGCACAGAGACCGCAACAGCCTGCGACCACACCGACACATTGCCGGCCACGTCCGAGGCCGCGATGCAGTACTCATAGGTTGTACCGGGCACCACTCCGACTCTGTCCGTGTGCGAAGTCGAGTCCTTGGGCACTGTCGCCACGTGCTCCCAAGTAGTTGCTCCGCTGGCTTTGCGCCGCAGGTAGTAATCCTTGAGGTCGATCTCGGCGTTGGCCGTCCATGACAACTCCACCCACGCAGTGGTAATCCCAGGCGCTTCAGTACTGGCGCCCGAGACAGCCACTAGCCCAATCGGCGTGGCAGGTGGCGTCTGGTCCAGATCCTCCGGCGGCACTCGCGAGACCACCGCCGACACCACGCTGCTGGGCGGGCTGGAGCCTCCACTGCTGACAGCAGTCACCCTGTAGTAATGAGTGGACCCGGGCTCCAGTCCCATGTGCAGATAGTTGCGGTATGGGGTCTGATCAAGCCGACTGAAGGTAACCCCGTCCCCAGAATGCTCCACGACGAACAGGCTGGCGTTGCCGCTCCACGTGATTTGCACGTATCCATAGCCTGATGTCGCGCGCACGTCGCTTGGCGCCTCCGGAGGCAGTCCGCCTGGCTTGGGACGCGGTATCTGGCCCTTCACGATCCGCTCGATGATATTGTCCAGGTCGCAGTTGAGGCCCAGGCTGACGTCCTCGCCGGCCATGGCCAGCTTGCGCTCCTCATCGAGGATACGCGCTGTAGACACCAGTCCCGACCGAGGATCCACAACGGTCACCGTATCGTAGAGCTGCAGATCTTCACCGAGGTCGTGAACCGGCACATGATGCACCACGAACTGAGGTTCGGGCTGAGAAACCTTGGCGAGGCGCTTGTTGCCTGACTCGGTCAGCTTCGCCGGGGTGTCGGCGCTGGTGTCCTCGAACTCGCCATGCCGCTCTCCGTATAGGTTGATGCTGTCCTGGTTGCGCAGGATGGTCCGAATCTGCGCCGGCCCATCGCCCGCGCCATAGCAGTGCAATACGTTGACGAGCTTGTCTCCGCTGTCGCCAAGGCTCTTGACATCCATGTTGCTGGTTCGCCGAAGCACGACCTGCCTCGCTGCGCCCAGATCCTTGCCGAAGTACAAGCGCCTCTGACCGTCGACGCGGAACTCATAGCCGAAGTCCTCGCACCAGGTCTGGAGGATTCGCAGCGCATTCTCTCGGTTGAACGAGTAGGTCTCCTTCTGGTCCTCATCCTCGCTTCGGTAGGCCGGTATTGTCACGTCGGGCGTAGCCTCGATGACGCCCTCGGTCACGGGCCCTGGCTTGCGCGCGATGACTTCCACGCCGTTCAGGACCGGGGTGTAGCCGGTCGGCACCCCGTTCTGGTCCTTGGCGCTCGTGTTGTCAGTGTATAGGTGCATCCTCACCTGGATGTATCTCTCGCTGCCTGTGAGGGCCACGCCGTCCTCGGCAGGAAACACGGACTGCAGTTCCTGGCTCCATGCGCTCCATGACGTGCCGTCCGCGGAGGTCCGGAACTGCGCCTTGATGCGCACCTCCTGTCCAGCATCCTCCGACCACCGGAGCGCCTGATAGCGAGAGATCAGGCCGAAGTCCAACTGTAGCGTGATGTAGCCATGGCTCTTGTAGTGCCCGGTCGCGTCCTTAGCCAGCACTACCTTGCCCGGCCACGTCGTCAGGTCCACGTCCACCTTCTCGATGGCGGCCGCCCAGTCGTCCGGCGTGTTGCGGGCCTGGATCGCAAAGTCCATGGGCAGATCACGAACAGCATCCCCCAGCTGCCATCCCGCCCAGTAGTTCCAGTCGGCGGGAGTGACGATATCGCGGAGCAGCGCCTCGTTAGTGATGCACTCCACCCGCATTACCTGGCCGGAGGCGTCGCGCCGTGTGACAGTCCCCGCGACCCGCTCGACTCCCTCACGGCGCAGGATGCACTGCCTGCCGTGGGTCAGCAGAGGGCCAACGTCATCGTCCATGAGGACGCCGAAGCTGAATGACGTGGCTTGGTTCTGCCGGCGTCTGTATTCAGGCGACGCTGGAGCGGGCACGAACCCGATCCGCTGGCCGTTGTTATCGAGAATATCGACGGTGTATCGTGCCATGGAATCACCCCAATGGAAAAGCCAGCCCGAAGGCTGGCGTCAATTATCGACAGTTTGCCAGGCCCCTAGCTACTTGGCCTCCCAATCCCTACTCCGCCCACGGCGTCCTGATCGCTTTCCTCAGAACGTCAGGGTTGCCATTGGCGTCCTTCCCAGAGAACTCATACACGATCATGTCGTGGCCTTCCGGCAGCACCACCGGCACTCTATAGACGCCCACATCGACCTTGTGGAGCTCGGCAGTAACCGTGACGGTCTCACCAACCTGCTTCTTCTGCAGGTCGAATAGCTTGAGCTCGATATCGGTGGGATCGTAGGCCACGCCGTCGAAGTCGGTGAACACCCGCGTTATCTCAACAGTAGTTCCCTGAACCATGGTATCGCCTCCGTATCAAGTCCTAGCGACGCACCGTCAGACTCAACTCGCCCCCACGAGCCTCAATCGTGGACTTCAGGTGCGGGGCCACGTAGGGGAGCGCCACCAGCACCGGGAATTGGGGCGTCAGGAAAGCCCACTGCTTGATGCCCGGGGGTTTGTCGATCACAGTGCTCTCGACTGGCCTGGTTATCACATCGGTCCGCCCCATGGGCACACCTCCAATTGAAGACTATTTACTCGTTAGTTCCATTCTTCGAACTCCTCAAGCTCGCCCTCGTTTAGTCGAACTCTAGAGATACGGCATCAGGTCGGTAAATGAGAATGTAGGATATGTCACTGCATGTTCGTTGAGCCACTGCCGCACCGTATCCACCAGGTCATGCGGCTTATCGCTTGTGATACCGTGCTGCTGCAACGCCCAGGCTACCGCTGCTGCAAACTGTTCACTCAATTAGGCCACCCCCTAACAAATATAGACACTGATCCCGACGTAGGCGCAGTGTCACAGCCAATCATAATGCAGATTTGAGGTCCGATGAAGTCGTCCAATACTGGTGCTTTGGAGTTGATTATGTACTCCACCGAATCTCCCGGAAACGCCAACCAATCAGCGCTGAGGGCTGTCGTTTGCCATTTCGCGCCATCCCAAAAACTGCTGAATGCGGTTGTCAATGCCTTGAAACCAATCTTCACTCTTTGGTTCAGCGTAGATCTCAAAACGAACTGGACTCTGCTGTATTTGGATAGGTCCAGCAAAACTGTCTTGACGCTAGTGTCCGTAATGGCCACTGCGTTGAACGCCGTAAGGATTTCGACATTTTTCCCAGTTAACGCAACCTTTTGTGTTCCATCTGTCAGCGCAGTTTTGATCTGAGCAAGGGTCTGCTCAGTCGCCCTGGCGCCCAACGCCTCGATCAGATCGTCGAGCTTCGGTGCCATG
>JAGVTS010000134.1 GCA_019136685.1 Bacillota bacterium
GCTTCCGATCGTGTGCGGGTGGTGCTCACGCGGCGCGGCATATCCGAGTTCGAAGAGTACGGCCCTGAGGAAGTGCGGGCGAAGTACGGGTTCGGGCCTGAGCTGATACCGGATTTCAAAGGACTAATGGGGGATGTGTCCGACAACATCCCCGGTGTGCCCGGGGTGGGCGAAAAGACCGCAATGCGGCTGGTCTCGCAGATCGGCGCAGTCGAAGACGTGCTGGCCGGCGCCCATTCGATCAAGCAGGAGAGGCTGAAGAACGCCCTGCTGGAAAATGCCGAACAGGCCAGGGCCAGCAAGTATCTGGCCACCATCGACCGGAATGCTCCGGTGGGCGTCGACCTGGAGCAGTGCTGTGCGGTCCAGCGCGATCCGGGCCGTTTGGCCGAGTTCCTCCGCAAACAGGACTTTCGCCTGCTGCTCTCGAGATTAGGGCTTGCTGGGACTGGTACGGGCCCGAGCGATAGCGCTGGGCAGGCCAGCCTATTTGAGACGGCGCCCTCCGGCAGGGCCGCGGCAGTCAGTGGCGAAAGCTGTGCGCCCGGTAGTGCAGATGTAGAGGCAGTCACCACTGTAGAAGGCGTAGAGGAGCTGGCTGTGCGCCTGCGGAATGCGGGCAGGTTCTCCTTCGACGTAGTGAGCGCCGGCGTGCGGACGATGACCGCTCGCGTGGTAGGGCTGGCGTTTGAGGCCTCAGGGCTCTCATGGTACGTTCCGCTTGGCAAGAGCGCGGGTTCCGCGGACTGCCTGAGCCCGGACAAGGCAGCTGGCGCCCTGGGACCGGTGTTTGCCGATGCCTCCATTGAGAAGAGCTGCCACGATGTGAAGGAGAAGATCATATTGCTTCGCTCGATCGGCTGTGAGCTTCGCGGGGTCTCCTTCGACAGCATGATCGCGGCATACCTGGTAGACCCGGCCGCTCCCAACGCCGAAATGTGCGATCTGGCCGAGAAGTGGATGGGAGTGTCGGTTCCGAAACTTCGCGAGGCCATACGGCAGGAAGCCAAGCGAGCGCGCGACCCGGGAAGCTGCATAGGTTCCGAGGCCGCCGCCGGGATGTGCGCCGTGTGCCTTGCGGTCATGCCGCAGCTTGAGGCGACACTCCTGGCTTCGGTCTCCTCATACGGGATGGACCGTCTGTACCGCGACGTAGAGATGCCGCTCGCCGCCGTGCTTGCCGACATGGAGATGACGGGGGTCAAGGTGGACGCGGCGCGCCTGCGCGAGCTGTCGCGGGAGATGGATTCCACGCTGGATCGACTCGTGGCCGAGATCTACAGGCACGCGGGCGAGGAGTTCAACATCAACTCCACCAAACAGTTGGGCCGCGTGCTCTTTGAGCGACTGGGCCTGCCCCCTGTCAAGAAGACCAAGACCGGCTATTCCACCGACGCCGAGGTGCTCGATACCCTTGCGGAGCTGCACCCTGTGGTCGGCAAAGTACTAGAGTATCGCGAGATCTCCAAATTGAAGTCTACATACGTAGACGCGCTTCCGGAGTTGATCAACCCCCGGACGGGGCGGATCCACACTACCTTCAATCAAACCGTCACCGCCACCGGGAGGCTCTCTAGCACTGATCCCAACCTTCAGAACATCCCTGTGCGCACCGAGGAAGGACGCAAGATCAGGGATGTATTCATACCCGGCGAGGATGGATGGGTGATCATCAGCGCGGACTATTCTCAGATAGAACTTCGAGTACTCGCACACATATCTCAGGATGCAACGCTCATACAGTCTTTCTTGAGGGACGAGGACATCCACCGGCGCACCGCAGCCGAAGTGTTCGGAGTGGATTTCGAGGATGTTACGCCGGAGATGAGGTCGAGGGCCAAGGCGGTCAACTTTGGGATTGTATACGGAATCAGCGACTACGGCCTGGCGAGAAACATCGGGGTGAAACCGGCTGAGGCCAAGGAATTCATCGAGAGGTATTTCGAGAGGTACAGCGGAGTTCGAAGTTATATGGGCTCCATTGTGGCCCAGGCCAAAATGGACGGATATGTTACGACTCTCATGAACCGCAGGCGGCTTCTGCCCGAGCTATCCAGCCCGTCTTTTCCCGTGCGGAAGTTTGCGGAGCGCGTGGCAATGAACACGCCGATCCAGGGCACGGCGGCCGACATCATCAAGCGAGCGATGGTGAATGTACATGCACGACTCGCCAAGGAAAGGCTTCGTGCCCGGCTTCTGCTGCAGGTGCACGACGAATTGGTACTTGAGGCGCCCGCCGACGAAGCCGAGGCAGTGGCAGCTCTGGTGGCCGGGGAGATGAGCGAATCAGTGCAGGTTGCAGTGCCCCTAAAGGTCGACGTAGCAACCGGAAAGTCGTGGATGGACGCGAAATAGCGCCCCACGCAGGCACGAAAATTGTTGGATGACGCTGCCGCACCTTGAAGGAATTACGCGTTGAGTGTAGAATAGAACAGCCGTATGAGCCCAATGGCTCGTTTCGGTCATGCCTCCCAGCACATCGGGAGTATCACATTTGAGTTTGGATATGCCTTTCGATCCTGAAAGCCCGAAAGGAGGTGCACCCCTGGTTTGCTCTTGGGATCGAGTCCATAGCGGCCGGATCGCGGCATACGCGACAGAGCCGCAACACGCTGAACAGAGGCCCGACGACGGAAGATTATGAGGAAACTTGGACACTCACAAGCTCTCCCCCCGACGGCCAACGGAAAGCGTGATACTACAAAAAACCATAAGGGGGATCTTTCATGAAGAAGAACCTCACTATCATCGCAATCGCCCTCCTCGTATTGGCCATGGCGATTCCCGCTTCAGCGGCGAGCCTGAGCCTGGATGGCGAGTACACCGCGGAGTTCAAGTATATGCATCGAGGTGGGGAATCCGGCTACGACACCTGGGAGCCCAGTTCCCTTGAGAGCACCGGCAAGCTACAGCTGAACCTCACGTTCAAGGAGGGCGAGGGCATTGTAGCTTATCTGCCCCTGACAGCAACACTGATCGAATACGGGGATGTGCCTGATATCGAAGTCGGCAGCTGGTACTTCGAGTACAACACCGCGCCCTGGGCATTCTGGGCAAGCAAGAACGACGAGGATAACGAGAAGCAGTTCGAGTCGCTCGGCGATCCTCTCGGCCTGGTTGCGACAGTAGCCGACGTAGATGACGTCGCATTTGCCGTGAACGCAAAGGGCGATATTGCAGGTGTAGGCCTGAACCTCTACGCGATCGACTACTTCGGCTGGGCCGCCTGGCTCGGCAGGGCGACCTATGGGCTGCCTCTCGACTTCCAGCTGGGCTTGGTCGGTGCGTATACCGATATGGCGCCTGGGCATCTCGTGTTCGGCGCTGACCTTTGATGTGGATCTCACATTGGCCGCGGCAGGCACCTGGGACAAGATCGACCCATGGAAGTTTGAGACTGTGCCGACGAATGATAACTACGCTTTCATGGCGAAGCTCGAGAACATCAAGTTCGATCCCATCTCCGCCTGGGTCAAGTACACCGCTGTTGGGCCCAACTTCGGATCGGGCTATGCGACGAACGACGAGGATATCCTGGATGACTACGCCAATAGCGCCGCAGCTGAGATCGAAGTCAGTGCCGAGCTTCCTGTCGGCATTCCGACCACGCTGACGCTTGGCGATACCCTCTGGATGGACTACCCCGCGACTCCGAAGTGGAACGAGACTACCGGTAAGGTAGAGGTCTCCCCGCTTGAGAACCTTAAGGTCACCGTGTCCGGCGCCTACAAGGCAGACCTGAACGACGAGGACGAGCCGGGCGTGGATCCGGACACGTTTGTCGACGTCCCCTTCGGCGGCTATGAGGCTCACGGTGAAGTGGAGTACAAGGCGTTCGGCCTGACATTGACTCCTTATGCCGACTACAAGGCCGATTCGTACGCCAAGGATGTGGACCACGACGGTAAGCGCGTTGATACGATCGTCGGCGCGACGGTAAGCGGCGATCCTCTCCCGGGGCTCAACATCAACGTCGAGGGAAGCTACCAGATTGAGGATCCGATTGCCAAGGCGAAGGCCTGGGCTCTCTACGCTACCGAGCTTAACCCGGGCTTTGTCAAGAGCGCGAAGTCGCAATTGGCTGGCGTCGCTGAGCTCACGAAGGAAGGCGATGGTGACGCGGCGACCGACTTCTACGGCTATGCCGGTTCCGATGTGGACATTACCGACAACCTGACCGGTAAGGTAGGGATCCTGACCAAGGATAGCAATGGCACCTTGGCTGCGCATGCGGCCCTGACGTATACGGCCAGCGATAGCATCAGCACGTCCCTGGCCTACACCTATCGTAATGAGGGCCTCGAGCATCCCGCGGGATCCTGGGAGCCCTTCGCCGATGAGGGCAAGAACTTCCTCAAGGCTTCGGTCACCGGCACTGTGGGCAAGAGCACCATTACTCTGGCATACGGTGCAAGCGGGCTGAAGGCTGCTGATACCAGCGGATTCCATAAGGATAAGGCATGGGCCTGGCTGAGGAACTATCCTACCGCCCCCATGGATTGGCAGCTGCTCACCCTGACGGTCAAGGTCCCGTTCTAAGCTGAACGAACGAACAAGGGCCTCCGGAGCAATCCGGGGGTCCTTTTCTATGGCGCGTTCGTATACTGACTCTGGCTCCGGTGTGTGCCGAATGGTTGTGCGCACGGCCCGGCGGAGCCGGAGGACGGCTATGCACTTCATCGAGGTTATTCTGCTTTCGGCTGCTATCAGTGTTGATGCCCTGGGGGCCGGCCTGACCTACGGGCTTCG
>JAGVTS010000230.1 GCA_019136685.1 Bacillota bacterium
AACAGCCGGTTGCTCTACCGCTGAGCTATCGAGGAATAATCTCACTTACGTTATTATAGCGCACGCCGCCAGCGCGGTCAACTCACTCAAGGAAGTCCCTCAGCTTCTTGCTGCGGTTGGGATGGCGCAGCTTTCGCAAGGCCTTGGCCTCGATTTGCCGTATGCGCTCCCTGGTGACGCCGAACTCCTGACCTACCTCCTCCAGCGTCCGCGCGCGACCGTCATCGATGCCAAACCTCAGCCTGAGCACCTTCTCCTCCCTAGGCGCCAGCGTGTACAGAACCTCCTGCAACTGCTCCTTGAGAAGCAAGAAGGAAGCCGCGTCCGGCGGCGCCAAAGCGTCCTCATCTTCTATGAAGTCCCCGAGGTGAGAGTCCTCCTCCTCCCCTATGGGGGTTTCCAGCGAGACCGGTTCCTGGGCCACTTTCATTATTTCCCTAACCCGCTCAACAGGGAAATTCATGGCCTCTGCAATCTCTTCAGGCACAGGGGCGCGTCCGAGTTCCTGAAGCAACTGCCGCTCCACTCGCACCAATTTATTGATGGTCTCGACCATGTGCACCGGTATGCGTATGGTGCGCGCCTGATCCGCGATAGCCCTGGTAATCGCCTGCCTGATCCACCAAGTGGCATACGTGCTGAACTTGTATCCCTTGCGGTAGTCGAACTTCTCAACCGCCTTGAGCAAGCCCAAATTGCCCTCTTGTATGAGGTCGAGGAAGAGCATCCCGCGCCCGACATAGCGCTTGGCTATGCTTACCACGAGTCGAAGGTTAGCCTCCGTCAGCCGCCGCCTTGCTACCTCATCGCCAGCCTCGATCCTCTTGGCCAGCTCGACTTCCTCTTCAGCCGTAAGAAGCGGCACTCTGCCAATCTCCTTGAGGTACATCCGGACCGGATCGTCGATGGCAACTCCCTCTGGAACCGAGAGGTCGGCTCCTGTCTCTTCAGGCTCCGCCGTATCATCCTCAGGCTCCAAAGCCTCAACAGCGCCGCCTCCGTCGCCGTCGGGGTCACTCTCGCCGCCGGGGCCGATTATGTCGACGCCGTATGCTCCAAGGGCCTCGTACATCTCGTCTATCTGATCCGGAGTGAGGTCGACGTTCTGCAACGCGTCCATGATCTCACGGTCAGTGAGAACGCCTCGCTTCCTGCCTTTTGCAACGAGGTCTCTCAATTCGGGCGCGCTCAATTCCCTGGACATGATCTCCTCACCTTCCGAATCGCCATGCAAACAGCCGATCCCACCGGCGGCAGCACTTGCGCTAGTATAGCGTCCGCTTTCCTCGAACAGCCTCCGCAAGACGCTTCTGCTCATCCATGAGCGCCCTGACACGTTCATGGTTGCCCGCCGCTTCGGCTTCGTGGACCTGGGGCTCTATCTCTCCGAGACGATGCTGGATCCAAAAGTGCCGCCAGGTCATGAGGGTTTCCTCTAGGTCCTCCATATCAGTGTCAAAGACTCCACCTGTTGACAGTAGTTCCGTGGCGTAGTCGCGGAGTTGCTCAGGGCACTCGTCAACTAGCTCCGCGTGCGAGACAGACCTGCCCTCACGGTCGCGGCGACTCATCATGTCGAAGAGCACACGGTTGGCTTCGACACGGAACCCGTCGGTTCCGATTTCCTCCAGAATCCGGGACCGGTTCGCCCTCGACGCCGCCGCAAGTCGAATGAGAGTCCGCTCCACCTCAAGATATGCCTTGCTGCCCCATACGGGGTCACTCGGCGCTGCAAGCGCTTCCGGCTGTGTGGAAAGGGACGGCGCATCGCGTCTTCCCGAACGGATCCTCGATGCCCTGCGCCCCGCCGCCGCCTTGCGCACATCGACGGCGAGCGCCGATGGGTCCACGCCCAATCTGCCCGACAGCTCCCTCACGTATTCGGCCCGCTCGACCTCGCTCGCGACGTCGGCCACCACGGCCACTACTGCCTCGACAGCCGAAAGACGACTCTGGAGCGAAGACACGTCAGTGGACGAGAGTATTCTCTCAATCCGATATCGGGCATACGGCACGGCCAGTTCGATTGCCTTTTCCAGGGCATCTCCACCGTAATTCCGAATGAGGCTGTCCGGGTCATGCCCTTCGGGGAGCATCGCCACGCTCACTTCGAGGCCGACGCCTGATGTCGTGCCTACACCGCGCCCTGTAGCGGCCGAACCAGCGGAGTCAGCATCGTAGCACATGACCACTCGCTGCGCGTACCTGGATATCAACCGCGCCTGCTCGGCAGTGAGCGCGGTTCCAAGCGTCGCCGCCACATTCCCTACACCCGCCTGATGGGCAGCAACAACGTCCATGTAGCCCTCCACGAGCACTGCTGCCTGGCTCGCGCGAATGCGTTCCGCCGCCAGATTGAGCCCGTAAAGGTTCGCACGCTTGTTGAACACGGGCGATTCCGGGCTGTTGAGATACTTGGGCACGGAGTCGTCCAAAGACCGCCCACCGAAACCGACTACACGGCCATACACATTGACGATTGGAAAGATCACGCGGTTCCTGAACCGGTCATAGTACCGCTCCCTTGGGCCCGCTGTGGCCACTGCCGCCAGACCCGCCTCAACCAGGAACTGGGGCGGTACGCCGCTGCGCCCCATAGCCGTGATCAGTGCTCTCCAGCCAGAAGGAGCATATCCGATGCCAAACATCTCCTGCGCCTCGGGGCCGACGCCGCGGCGTGCCAGGTAGTCGCGGGCAACAGTGGCTGCCTGCGATTTCAGCAAAACCTTGCGGTAGTACTTCATGGCGAGTTCGTTCAGCCGATGGATCCGATCTCGCTTCTCGCGTGCCTCGCGTTCGCCCGGCGTTTCAGGGCTGGCAGACACATCAATGCCCACGCGCTCCCCCAGTCGTCGCACTGCCTCGCGGAATGTCAGCCCCTCAAGCTTCATGATGAAGGTGAAGACGTTACCCCCCGCGTGACAACCAAAACAGTAGAAGAGCTGCTTGTCGGGGGACACTGTAAAAGACGGGGTGCGCTCCGCATGAAACGGACACAGGCCCACGTGCCTTCCGCCAACCTTCTTAAGCTGCACGTATTCCGATACCACAGACAGTATGTCATTGGACTCGCGCACCCGATCCACCAAGTCATCACGGTATCTAGATGTCACATCAGACCAACCCCTGCCGGAGTAGTGTTCTCCGGCGGCACGCATTCTCCTGCCTGATGCGCGTTTGCGCCCTGCATGCCCTGTACGCTTCCAAAAAGAACCCCGCTTCCGAATTCACGACCTGGCGGAAGCGAGGGAGTCCGAACCGCAAGGACACGTGCGAACTTGTGTTTCGATATTCGACCCGGGATCGAAATTCCCTTCTG
>JAGVTS010000010.1 GCA_019136685.1 Bacillota bacterium
TTCCTTACATCTCTGCTTCAGACGGCCATCGGAGACCACAACTATCCGGGCGACTGGGTCCCCTCGCCTAACTGGCCTGGGTTCGCCCCAGGGCCGAATGGCGTGCTTAACGCCTTTTCCCCCAAGTATTTCAACGCCGGCGGAATCGTGGATCTCGACTCAAAGCCGCCCGTGCTGTGGATAAGGGGCGCGGACGATCAGCTCGTATCGGATACGTCCCTGTGGGACATCGCCTACCTGGGGAAACTGGGATTGGCGCCCGGCTGGCCAGGCGATGATGTGTACCCGCCACAGCCCATGTTGGCACAGACACGAACGGTCCTGGACCAGTACAGGCTGAAAGGCGGTAGCTATCGGGAAGTAGTCTTTGCCAACTGCGGCCATTCACCGCACGTGGAGAAGACCGATGAGTTCGTGACGGTTTTGGCAGAGCACCTCGACGCCTGTTAGCAGCGCTCACCGGTGAACGGCGGGTGTACGACGGCCCTATCCCAGCCACCGCGGGTCTAGGTAGGTCTTGCCTGCGAGCGCCGGCACCGGTTTGTACTCCTTGACCATCACCTTGTAGTCCAGCGACATTACTGCCATGCGTCTGAGCCAGGCGAGTTCGGCCTGTTCTGCGTCGACGGCGACGATAAGGTAGTCGATGCCGTGGTCGACAGCCATGTTGTTGGCCTGCGCAAGCAGCGACTTTACCTCGTCTTCGCGACCTCGGCGAGTCACAAGGTCCAGCACATTCCATACGTTGATAGCCTCGCCCGGAGCAGGTACCTTAGGCAGAGGGAAGAAGCGCGACAGGCCGCGCAATACTGAGCCTGCCAGCTCATACGCACGCGGCATGGCCGCGACTCGCCTGGTGTAGTGGCGGGAGACGTCCCAAAGCTTGAGCGACGATTCTCCGCACTCAAGGCGAGCCACCAGATAGTGATCGTAGAGATTCTGCATATGGTCGAAGTCGTTCACGATGGGCAGCAGATTGAAGTCGGCATAGTGTGCCCTGAGGGCTGTGTACTCCTGGCGCGCGTCGATCCTGCGTGCGGCCTTGACTTCCCGGAGCGGCCTTTTGCGGCGGAAGGTCGGGATCGTAAAGAAGCGTTTCTCGCTGCGGGCCTCAGCGCCCATTCGCGAGGCTATGCTCTGGGAACGGCTATTGTCCTCCTTGATCAGGCCGAAGATGAACTCGACGCCCTGTTCCAACAGGCGTTCTTCGAGGTCTCTCCACAGGAAAAACATGGCCCTGGATAGGCCCTTGTTGACCTCGGGATTAGAACGCAGATCGAACATGTAGGCGCCCAGATGCTCCTGCCCTCCGATGAGCAGTCGCTGCACAGCTGCTGCCACAACCCCGTGCAGCGCGCCTGTGGCTTCGTTTTCGCCCACCAGCAGGATTGTGTCGCTGAACTGCCGCGCGCGACTGAAGAAGCTGTCGCGTTCGTCAATCAGGCGGACTCGGTCGCCCTGCCCGGCCATGGATTCTATCCGGAGCAGCACATCATCGTCTCTTGGCTCTGCGGGCCTTACTATCACGCCGGATCCCTCCTCTCACTACGTCTTCGGTGGACTCAGTCACGGCCGCTATCTGTCACGGCCGCTATCTTGCAAAGGCCGCATAGGCGAGTACCCCCACATAGAACAGGAGAAGCGCGATTCTGACCACCGGGGAGTAGAGTCTGCCTACTTGATACTCCGGCCGCCTGCCTGATGCGGCTCTGGCGCGGGCAAGCACGAAGATAGGAAGCACGGCCAGAATCACCCCTCCAACGGCGCCTGCCGCCTCAATCATATCGCCAAACTCCAGCCTGCCCAGGAAGACCAGCGCCATCGACGGGGCTACCGTGACTCCGAAGGCAGCTAGTCTCGCGCGGATATTCCACTCAGAGTCGGCCCGCATGATCTCAACTACGTTACCCATGACCGCGCCTGCGCTGGCCCAGAAGGACGTCAATAGCGCAAGCAGAGCGAACAGGTTTACTGTGAGGTATATCGCGGGCCCGAGTGTGCGGCCCCACGAGATGGTCACTACTTGCGAAATGGCGTCGGGGTTCTGCAGGCCGAATATGGCCAATGGGAACAGGAGCAGGAAGAGAAGGTTGATGCCGAGCCCCCACTTGATGGCCCGTACGATCGATTTCGGATCGTGGGCCAGCCCGCGCACCACCTCAGGCACGATGGACTGCGACATAGACGTAAACACGCCGACGGGCAGAGCGGCAAGCATGGGCGCGGCTGCGAATCTCGTAAGCCTCGACATCTCAAACTCCGGGTGCATGGCCGACACTACGGTGAACGTGAGTAGGACGCCGCCCATCAGAAGACTGGATACTCCCTGCGCCGCTCCGATTGCCTTGAGCCCTACCCACACCACCGCCATGCCGGGCGCCAGGAAGAGCAGTCCGCCCAGCCAGTCAGGCACATGAAGCAAAGACGCGATTATCTGCCCTCCGCCCATTACATAGGCCGTCAGCGACGGGATGGCAAGGCCGACAGTGAGCACCGACACGAGCGCTACGTAGAGCCGACCGAATCGGCCGTCGAACATGTAGGTTCGCATTAGCCCGACTAGTTGCCCGGGACTTTTCGTACGCAGCATGATTTCGACGATATACAGATGAGAGATGATTGAGAATACGGTGGTGACCAGGGAGATCAGGACGGCGCCCAGGTAGCCGGACGCTCTGGCTGCATATGGCAGCGAGAGTATGGCCGCTCCCACATTTCCGCCCACGATTATCATGACCGCCTCTGTGAAGGTGAGTCGCCGGAAATGCAGAGCGCCCTGCTGAAACTGGGCTTCCAGTTGCGCCGTCATGTGTTCGCCCCCTACCCGCCTGTGGATGTGAGTTGTTCGCATCTTGCTACAGCACATGTGGGATTACACAGACTTCGCGATTATCCTGTCAGACGCCCTCCGCGTTTCGTGCATTTCCGTGTATTACCTCCAGGAGCGCCGGGCGCTTCGCGATAGTGGACATGCAACTCTGCGAATATCGATACTCCTCGTGGAACTGGCACCGCAAAATCACAGTTAATATGGTATTATTTAGTTGACACTCCAGAGAGAACCTTGTTATGCTTCGAGTGAACTCTGAATTGCTCAGCGGTTGCCGGGCTTCCACCTTATCGGCCTTTCAGATGGCATTGGAGGTGTGTGGGATGTTCCATTTCGCCATGTCCACTGCGTCGATGAGCGTGTGCGTCACTCTGACAATTGCTGTGCTGACCCATGCGGCGCTTAACCCTGGGGCGCCGATGCCCAAGCCATGCCTGATCTACTCAGGCGCGGTTGCCGCAGCCAGCAGCGCCGCAGTCGTGGGCCTGGCGCTTATGGCCCGCTTGTCGATTGCTCAGACCATCATGCTTACTATGGCATTCGCGGTCGTCCTTGCACTCGTATGGGAATACGCAGGCCTCGACGCTCGTGCGGCATCTAGGTACTGGACCGTCCGATCGACCGCGCCTAGCGGGCCGTGTGATCGGGTTGGCATGGTTAACACCGCGACCTGGGCCTCTGCGACAGGCGGCGACCTGGTTTCCGATGCGCCACGCCCGGGCGCCGACACTGCGTGCGAGGGTGGTGAGTCAGACCCGAAAGCGCTGTTCGACTGTGCGAGGTTGCTGGCAATCAGCCCCGGGGAATGCGAGCTGTTGGCAAGAGCTGGACGAGACGGGGCGGACCTCGGTGAAGTGGACAGGGCGCTGGCGGTGCTGATGAAGCTCTTGATCCATCCGACTCTGGTTCGCGACGCTGCTTTGAGGCGAGACTTAGTCGACCACCAGCGACGGTTGCACGCGAGGCATGCCGTCTTGAGCATGCAGGCGTCCGGGCAGGGAGACGACATCGGACAGTCCGCAGCCCGGGCGCAGGTCCAAGCCAGGCTGGCACGGCTCTACTCTTCACTGAGGGAGGAATATTCTGATGATTAGGGCATATGAGCTTATGGGGCGGCCAGTGATAACGATCGACGAAGGCGCAATCGTTGGCCAAACAGCCGGAGTGATCATCGACACTGCATCGACTGATGTTGCCGCGCTTATTGTGAATGTGACCAACAGATTCGCTCCGCCCAGAGCGGTGCCGTATGCGCTGGTACAGGGCATTGGCGATGACGCGGTGATCATCGAGAACTCGTCGTCGCTGGCGGATTTCGGGGCGCTTCCTGAGATTTTGGACATGGGCCGCCCCGACAGCGAGATACGCGGAGTTAGGGCAATAACGCGTACAGGGCGTCTCTTGGGGACTGTGGCAGATCTCATGATCGATCTGGATGCCGGCAGGGTAGTTGCTTACGAGATACAGAGCGGCGTTGATACTGCTCTACTAGTTCGAGCTGAGCAGGTGATCACTGTGGGCAGACAGGCGCTGATAACTACCGCGGAGGCGTGTGCGCATCTATCAGAGTGAGGGAGTGTATCGCACATTGCATCGCGCCTGCGTTCCGGCATCAACCGGGCTTTCGCGAGGATGCGTTTTCGTACTCCTCGCTGCCGTTATTGCAAATGTAGTATCGCTTGGGGCTCTCGCATTTGTGCACATCACGGTGTATGTGAACGACCGAGAGGTGCATTTGCCGTTCGGCGCTCGAGTCGCGCAGGCTTTGGCCGCTGCGGGAGTGGAGCTCGCGGCCGGCGATCTGATCGATGCAGATGGAGCGGTTCTGGAGGTCGGGAGCGGAAACCCGGCCCAGCTCACTCTGAACGGAGCGCGATGCGATACTACCGACCGCGTCGCACCCGGCGATCGCATCGAGGTGACGCAAGGTGTGCCGATCATTGAGAGCATCGTCGTGGAAACCGTCGAAACCGCGCAGCCTTTCGAGGTTGTCGGATCCGGCTCCTTCGTGAAGGTCCGGTCGCCGGGAGCGCCTGGAAAGGTCACGGTCAAGAAAGGCTTGATTACCGGAAAAGTCTTTGAATCCGCAAAATCGCAAGAACCGTCTGCAATGGTCATTGCGAGATTCCAGTATGCCGTCGCGAAGAAACTTGTTGTCCTCTCTTTCGATGACGGCCCCCATCCTGTGTATACCCCCCAGATCCTAGAGGTGCTGCGCGACGAGGGCGTGCATGCGGTATTCTTCGTAGTGGGAGCGCAAGTTGCTTCCTACCCAGGCATTCTGAAGCGTATCTATGCTGAGGGCCACGAGATAGGCAACCATACGTACTCGCACACTCTCACCGAATCCGCGCCTGAATCCGATGTGCTGCGTGAGATCAACGACACTTCGGAACTGGTGGAGAAGCTGACCGGAGGTCCAACGCGATGGGTCAGACCGGTGGGCGGCGCCTTGAGCGCATCGTTTGTCCACGCGGCGGAAGCGAGTGGACATACCGTAGTCCTGTGGAATGTAGATACCCAGGACTGGCGGGCAGCCCGAGGCTCAGGACGATCAGACGAGATTAGGCTGATTGTTGCGGACGCGCCTCCGGCGAGCGGGTCCGTTATCCTCATGCACGATGGCGGAGGATACCGTGGCGCCACTGTGCAGGCCCTGAAGGCCATAATCCCTTACCTTCGCGAACAGGGCTACGAATTCTGCACCCTGTCCGAACTCTGGCATTTCCTCGGTCTCGACACCTAGTGGACACGGGGAGGGGAACACGCCGCTGTGATGCCAGGCTGCAGGATCAGGACTGCAAGCTACGCCTATCGGACGCATGACCCTCGCGGCAAGGGCATAGGTTTCCGGTTGACAGAGACATTGTGATAGATTACACTAATGATCGATAGAGCCTGGACATACTGTCAGCTGGACGAAGGTTTCGGGAGAGGTCCCCTGGGGATGGGAATTCCCAGGAAGGCGCCGAAGGAGTAAAGCTCTCAGGTTCCCCAGACAGAGAAGCGTGCGGCAGGTGTGTATTGCCGCGTCGTTTTCTCTGTCTTTTTGTTTGGACTTAGGCGCTTACCTCTGGCGTGTGTGTTTGCGGCCGCAAGGTTCAAACTAATGGCAGACATGTCGCGAATGGTCGGGGGGGCGATGTCGCTGTCGTCGTGTTGCTACACCATCGTTACCAATAACCCGGGAGTAGCAGCCCGCTGGGCCCACGCTTCAGAGTGGGTGGACGGCGGAGCGCGAGGCGTGCTCCTTCGCGTGCGCGGGCTTGTTCACCTTGGCCACCGTCTGCTCACTCATCCTCTAGCGGGGAGCGTGAAGCCCAACGAGGGCCCCTATCGGTCCGTGATCGTGTCACAGCACCCCGACACCACAATCGACTTCGACTCCTTGCGCATTATTGAGGGGGCCCTTGCCGTCTTTGACAGGCTGGGGCCGCTTCGTTACCACACGATTCCGCCTCATGTAGACGCAGACTTCCAGCTGATCGATTGCACTCTCATGGAGAGCGCAATCGAGAGCCTTCACGCGTAGGATCTGCACTTGAAGGGAGCATTGAGCAATGGCTGTTAGGGAATGCGACGTACTCATCATAGGCGCCGGCCCTGCTGGTCTCGCTGCGGCCTTGTATGCGTCGCGCGCAAAACTTCGCACTGTGGTGCTGGAGAAGGGGACTCCGGGAGGACAGGTGCGCACTACCTGGTCGATGGAGAACTACCCCGGTTTTGCCCGTGGGATGACCGGCCCGGAGCTTATGGACAGGTTCGCCGATCACGCCAAGGAGTTCGGAGCGGAGATCGTTCGGGGCGATGTGGCGACAGTGGATTTCGGAGGAGACCACAAGATCGTAACGACGCGTGGGGGCGAGGAATATCGGGCCCGGGCGGTGATCGTAGCGCCGGGCGCCGAACCGCGCACTCTGGGCCTGCCCGGCGAGAGGGAGTTGCGGGGCAAGGGGGTCTCTTACTGCGCCACGTGCGATGCCGACTTCTTCGAGGATCTGGACATAGTGGTGATCGGCAACGGCGACGCCGCAGTGGAGGAGGCCATGTACCTCACGAAGTTCGTCAACTCGGCCACGATGATCGTCGTGCACGATGAGGGCATTCTGGACGCAACCGCGATTATCCGGGATCGGGCCTTCAAGAATGCCAAGATGAAGTGGGTCTGGAACTCCGTGGTAGAGGAGATACGAGGCGACGGAGTTGTTGAATCCGTCGTGATCAAGAACATCAAGACCAACGAGCGGACTGAGCTCGAAACCAACGGCGTCTTCGTGTTCGTGGGCACTGTACCCAAGACGGATTTCCTCCGAGACCATGTTGAGCTGGAGAAACGCGGTTATGTAGTGGCTAACGAGCTTATGGAGACGTCGGTGGACGGCATATACTGTGCGGGCGACGCTCGCGTCAAGTATCTGCGCCAGGTCATCACGGCGGCTGCCGACGGCGCTATCGCGGCGGTCGCGGCCGAGAAGTACATCCACGAGGAAGAGGGTTTCCGCGAGATGGTTCTGGATCCCAAGGAACCGGTGATGGTGGCTTTCTGGAGCCCCACCAGCCAGGCTTCCCTGGACTTCCTTCCCCGAGTGGAGCGTGTTGCCGCGGCGCGAGAGGGCAAGCTGAACCTGGTCAAGATAGACATCTACAAGAATCAGCGTGTGGCCGCGAGGTTTGGTATCGCTGAAGTGCCCACCATGGCGTTCTTTAGGGGCGGGGAGCTGGTGGAGAAGGTGTGCCGGCCTACGAACGAGTCGGAGCTTGCCGCCGTGGCCGACAAGGTCATCGGCGGGTGAAGCTGCTTTAGGGTACAGCGAAGGAGGTGAACTGAGATGCTCGAGGTGAACAAGGAGAACTTCGAAGCTGAGGTGCTTGGGGCCGCCGGCCCGGTGCTGGTGGATTTTTGGAGCACCAAGTGCGATCCATGCATGGCCCTAGTGCCTGAGGTGGAGACGCTCGCCGCAAAATACGGCGATCGAGTCAAGTTCTGCAAGCTCAATGTGCTGGAAAACAGGCGCCTTTCCATTGGCCAGAAGGTGCTGGGTCTTCCCACCATAGCCATGTACAAAGGCGGCGAGAAGGTGGCGGAGCTGACTAAGGATGACGCTACAAGCGCCAACATAGAGGCTATGCTCAAGGAGCACGGGAGGTGAATGTAATGCGGTTGGAACTCGGCAAGATTCGCATCAAGGACGTCCAGTTCGGGCCGGAGACTTGCGTGCGCGACGGCGTGCTCTACGTGGATCGGGCGGCAGTGGAGAGAATGGTCCTCGAGGACGACAGGATCGCCGGCGCCGGCGTTGAGCTTGCTCGCCCCGGCGAGGAGATCCGGATAATCCCGGTCAAGGATGTCATCGAACCGCGTGTCAAGGTGGCCGGCCCCGGAGGAGTATTCCCGGGGATGGTCAGCAAAGTCGATACCGTAGGCGAGGGGCGCACGCACGTGCTTGCCGGCGTGGCGGTGGTCACCACCGGCAGGATCGTGGGATTCCAGGAAGGGATCATCGACATGACCGGGCCGGGAGCGGAGTATACTCCATTTTCCAGGCTGAACAACGTGGTGTTGGTGTGCGAACCAGTTGCCGGGCTGCCTCAGCATGAGCACGAGGCTGCAATCAGGATGGCCGGCCTCAAGGTGGCGGCGTATCTGGGCGAGGCCGGACGCGATGTCGAGCCCGACGAGGTCGATGTGCATGAATGCCTGCCACTGCTTGAGCAGGCGGCGGCATATCCGGGCCTGCCGAAGGTGGTCTACGTGTATATGCTGCAGAGCCAAGGGCTATTGCACGACACGTATGTCTACGGCGTGGACGTCAAAAGGATCCTGCCCACCCTCATATACCCCACTGAGGTGATGGACGGAGCCATAGTCTCCGGCAACTGCGTGTCGGCGTGCGACAAAAATACCACCTACCACCATCAGAACTCTCCGGTCATCCACGACCTACTGGCGCGGCACGGGCGCGACTTCAACTTCATCGGCGTGGTGATCACCAACGAGAACGTGACGCTGGCCGACAAGGAGAGGTCATCCAACTACACCACCAAGCTCGTGGAGATGCTGGGCGCAGACGGCGCGATCGTGTCGGAGGAGGGATTCGGGAATCCCGACGCCGACCTGATAATGAACTGCACCAAGCTCGAGAAGAAGGGCATTCGCACAGTACTGGTCACCGATGAATACGCAGGTCAAGACGGTGCGTCGCAGTCGCTTGCCGATGCGAATCCGCTGGCCGACGCGGTCGTCACAGCCGGGAACGCCAATGAGGTCATCAGTCTGCCGCCTATGAAGAAAGTCATCGGGCATCCCGAGGCGGCCAACGTGATAGCAGGCGGCTGGGATGGGTCGCTGGCCGGCGATGGTTCGATCACCGCGGAGATTCAGGTAATCACAGGCTGCACTAACGAGCTGGGCTTTTCATACCTGACGGTGCGCGAGATCTAGCAAAACAGAAAGGAGATACCGCAATGATTCTCAAGGGTAAGAAGGTTATCGCCCTGGGCGACCGTGACGGGATCCCGGGCGGCGCCATTGAGGAATGCGTTAAGTCGGCCGGCGGAGAGGTCATCTTCTCCGTCAGCGAGTGCTTTGTCTGAACGGCCGCCGGCGCCATGGACCTCGAGAACCAGGCCAGAGTGAAAGAGCTGGCCGAGAAGTACGGGGCTGAAAACGTAGTGGTCGTCATAGGAGGCGCCGAGGCGGAAGCCTCCGGCCTAACCGCCGAGACGGTCACAGCGGGAGACCCGACTTATGCAGGTCCTTTGGCGGGAGTCCAGTTGGGACTGAGCGTGTGGCATATTGTTGAGGACGAGATCAAGGCAGAGATTGACCCCGCGGTATACGAGGATCAGGTCAGCATGATGGAGATGGTCCTCGACGTCGATGCGATCAAGGAGGAGGTTAGCACCATCCGCGAGCAGTACAGCAAGTACTAGTCTGCCGCTGTGACTCGGGCGGATTGTGTGGGCTAATCCCTTTCAAGGGGGGAAGCGTAATGACCAGGAAGATACGGGTTGTCCACTACCTCAACCAGTTCTTCGGGCAGATTGGGGGAGAGGACAAGGCCGGCATGCACCCTATGGACAAGGCGGGCCACGTAGGACCCGGAATGTCGTTCGCCGCGGCCCTTAAGGATCAAGCTGAGATCGTCGGGACCGTCATATGCGGCGACACCTATTTCGGCGAGAACATGGAGACGGCTACGAAAGAGGTCCTGGACCTGATCGTGAAATACGAGCCCGACCTTGTGATTGCGGGCCCGGCTTTCAACGCGGGACGTTATGGCTCTGCCTGCGGCGCTGTGTGCGCGGCGGTGGCAGAGAAGCTCCAGATACCGGTAGTCACCGGGATGTACCCGGAAAACCCCGGTGTGGACATGTTTCGCAAGCACATTCACATAGTCGAGACCGAGGGCAGCGCCGCCGGTATGAGGCAGGCTGTTCCCAAGATGGCCAAGCTCGCGCTGAAACTCGCGAAGGGCGAGCCGACGGACTCGGCGGTCGACGGGTATCTGACCCGGGGAATCCGCAAGAACTACTTCGCCAAGGAGCGCGGATCGGCACGAGCGGTTGAGATGCTCGTGCGCAAGCTGGGCGGCCAAAAGTTCGTCACTGAGTATCCGATGCCGCAGTTTGACCGGGTGGATCCGAATCCGGCGATACGCGATATGTCGAAGGCGAGGATCGCATTGGTGACGTCGGGAGGCATAGTGCCCAAGGGCAACCCCGACCATATAGAGTCGTCGTCGGCGTCGAAGTACGGCAAGTACGACCTCGAAGGAATCGATGCGCTCACGGCCGCAAGCCACCAGACCGCTCACGGCGGGTATGACCCAGTGTATGCCAATGAGAACCCCGACCGCGTGCTGCCTGTGGACGTCATGCGCGATCTGGAGCGCGAAGGCGTCATCGGCAAGTTCCACCGCTACTACTACGCCACGGTGGGCAACGGCACGTCGGTCGCCAACGCCAAGAAGTACGCGGCTGCGATCGCGAAAGAACTGGTCGAAGCCGAGGTACAGGGCGTCATACTCACCAGCACCTGAGGCACCTGCACACGTTGCGGTGCAACGATGGTGAAAGAAATAGAGCGCGCGGGGATCCCGGTCGTGCACATGTGCACCGTTGTCCCCATTTCACTCACGGTGGGCGCCAACAGGATTGTTCCCACGGTTGCGATTCCGCACCCCTTGGGCAACCCAGTGCTTACGCCGGATGAGGAGAAGCAACTACGTCGTCGCCTCGTGGAGCGAGCGCTGGCCGCTCTCCAGACCGAAGTCGAAGGACAAGTTGTTTTCGATAAGTGATGCAGAGATGATGCAGCGGGTCGGGCGCCCCTGCGCGCTTGAACGCCGTGTGGGGGCCCCGATCCGGCCTGTGGTCAAAGGTGAATCGAACTAGGAGGTGCCTGGATGGACTTCGCGGTCGTAAAGGGCGTGAGCTACGCGCTGGTGCACGCGCCGTCCCTCCTGGTCCACATGGGCACGACCCAGACTGTGGAGCGGGAGATCAACCCGGATTCAGAGTATTTGAACCAGTTCCAGAAGCATTTGCGCTCCTACCCAGAGTGTGTGGCCTATCCTGCCAACCAGGTCTACATCGGCAACATGACCCCGGCTGAGCTTGCGAAGGTAGCCCGGCCGTGGTACGAGCGACCGGTCAGCGGCGCCTCGCGCTACGGCAAGTGGGGCGAGGTCATGCCGGAGGATGAGTTCTACGGCCTCATGAAGATTGTAGATAGTTTCGGCTTGGTAGTTCTGGAGGAGTCATTCGCCAAGGAGATCGCCGCAAAGATGTCGGAATCGCCGATATGGGCCGACTCTGACGCCGCACGTTTGGGAGACGGAACCCCGGCTACGGAACTTCAGGCCACACTGGACGGCGGACGCGCTGAACCGCTCTATGTAGGGGACAGGCTGGTAGGATGCGTCAAGGCGGCGCACGAGCGAGATCGGGCTCTCACGGCTCACGTCATGGTGGAGAACCTGGCAACCAAGGCATCGGGTGTTTTGGCGCTGAGGCATTTGATTAACCTCAATGGCCTGGACGCTCAGGAGATAGACTACATCATTGAATGCTCCGAAGAATCTTGCGGAGACATGAATCAGCGGGGCGGCGGCAACTTCGCCAAGGCCATCGGCGAGATGGCCGGGTGTAGCGGCGCCACCGGCAGCGATGTTCGGGGTTTCTGCGCCGCTCCTGCGCACGCCATGGTGTACGCGGCGAGCCTCGTGCAGTCCGGCGTGTTCCGCAACGTGGTCGTGGTCGCGGGCGGCGCCACGGCTAAACTCGGCATGAACGGGCGCGACCACGTGAAGAAGGGGCTGCCGCTGCTTGAGGACGTGCTGGGCGCTTTCGCGATCCTGGTATCGGCTAACGACGGGGTAAGCCCAGTTATACGCACTGACGCGGTGGGCCGTCACACGATCGGGTCGGGGTCATCGCCGCAGGCGGTCATGACGGCAATCGTGCTTGACCCGTTGGAGCGCGTGGGGCTCAAGCTGACTGAGGTCGACAAGTACTCGCCCGAGATGCAGAACCCCGAGATCACTGAGCCGGCGGGTGCAGGCGATGTGCCGAAGGCCAACTTCAAGATGATTGCGGCGCTGGCTGTTAAGCGCGGAGAGATCGCTCGGACCGATATTGATTCGTTCGTAGCCGAACACGGCCTGCCGGGTTTCGCCCCGACACAGGGGCATGTGCCCTCAGGCGTGCCCAGCATTGGCTACTTCCGTGACGAGATCATGGCGGGCCGCATGAGGCGCGCTCAGATCATCGGCAAGGGTTCGCTCTTCCTGGGACGGATGACCAACCTGTTCGACGGGGTTTCGTTCCTGTTCGAAAAGAACGAGGGAAGGACCGAGGAGAAAGCCCAGGCTCCGCAGGGCGGGGCGGTTGCGACCGAATCCCGCGACGAGCTTCGCAGGATAATGGCTGAGCCCGAGCTCTCTCGCGAGATGGCTGAAGGGCTGGAGACCGGCCGGTTCGGACGGAGGCCGCGTGTGGGCCTGACTGTGCTTGGCAGTGAGCATGGGCCGGAGGAGATGGTGACCGGCGCCGAGCTTGCGGCGCGGGCAGGCGGCGATGTCGAAGTAGTACTGGTGGGGCCCGTGAGCCCTGACGACGCCCGGAGCCGGGGGCTTGACGCGGTGTGGGCGGGCGATGAGGCTAGTCAGCATGCCCGCATGGAGGAACTGCTCGATAGCGGCGAACTCGATGCGTGCGTCACGATGCACTATACGTTCCCTATAGGGGTGTCGACTGTAGGTAGGGTAGTGACGCCCGGGCGGGGCAGGGAGATGTTCATCGCCACGACTACGGGAACATCCGGAACTGACCGCGTGGAGAACATGATGAAGAACGCTGTGTACGGCATCGCGGCGGCCAAGGCGTGCGGCGTGAGCCGGCCCAGTGTGGGGATCCTCAATGTGGACGGCGCACGGCAAGTGGA
>JAGVTS010000148.1 GCA_019136685.1 Bacillota bacterium
GTTTGTGTGCAGCAACTGCGGTGCTGCGCGACAAATCGAATGTCCGGTTCTGTACCACGATATGTACGGCAAGCTCATGATATGGTCTCTGCCAGACGATCAATCGTTCAAGCAACTCAGTGCGGAGGATGAACAGCTGCAACAGGTGTTCGGTCTCGCTAAGAGCGACTATCGCAAGAGAGTCGTCCGCTCGATAGCGCAGCTTGCGGAAACAGTTCGGATATTCGACGATGGACTTGACGACAGAGCTATAGCACTGATCAAGGCGGGTCACAGGCGTCGTCGCGGACTTCGCATCGACGAGGTCATCTATTCTGGCATATTCGAGAAACGCGGTGAGGGCAAGGTGCTCGTCTTTGCGGACTGCAGCAAGAAGCTATACGGTACTCCTTTGGAGTCCTATCCGCATGTCGAGGCACTGGTCAGCAAGTATGCTCCCCCCGACAACGGTTCATGGATCATGGTCGACCGACAGTACGCGAACAAGATCCTGGCTGCCCAACGCAAGGACTCCGGATGGCGCATGCAGCTGTGATCACGGATCCTCATTACGCCAGGATTGGAGGCAGTTCGAGTGAGTGGCTTTGAGGCGTTGCTCGTCTTTCTCATGCTCGTAGCGTCTACTGTCTATGCAGTCACGTCAGCGGTTACAGACATAGAGCCGCACGGGAGAACAGGGATTTGACCGAGGACGAAGAACTGAAGCTGGCTGCTATCGGCGAGCCGCCAATGGGAGCAGGATGCACAATTGTGGTCGCCATCTTCCTGCTGGCAATGTGGTTGTTTGTACGGCTCCTCTCCGGGTTCTAGGACTCTCACTCCAAAGAATGCAGTCGGTTGGGATACGGTCGATGATCAACCCTGCTCAGGCCCCGAAAGCGCGAGTCTCGACCGACCTACGACTACCAGTAGCTTGGCCAGCTCATCGTGAACTTGGTGATCGGCAATTAACGTAGCGACGCCGGCGCCCAGTACGGCTGCAACAGGGAGGAAGGCTGCTGAGAGCAGGAAACCTGCCAGTGACGTGGCTGCCGTATAGACCCCAAAGGGAAGCGTAACGCCAAGTAGCAGGCTGAACGCCTTGATGGCGGTAGTGAGGAACAGGTAGAATCCGAAGCCGAACCCTCCCGCAACGGCCTGCGCGAGAGCCGTAGACGAGGCCGTCTTGAGCACGGTGAGCGCAGACTGTGATGACAGCTCGCGCAGACCCAATGCGCGCTTTATCGCTTCGGCATCGGCCTGGCTGAGGCGAGATAGCTCAGTGCGCAGCGCCGACTCTACCGATTCGAGTTCGCCGGCCGACATGCGCGCCAGTCGCTTCTGCAATCCGTCCACTATCTGCTGGACAGCCTTTTGAAGGATAGCCTGTTCCAGGCTTTCCTCATCCGCATATTCCTTCGGGTTGATCCGGACTCTCCGCGCAGCCCTGCGGAGAATGCCCTGGGAGACTCGGGCCATGTCGGGGCCTCGGTCTTCGTCCTTGCATGGGCCTGGCTCCGAGACAGGCTGTGGTAGGGACCGATTGCCGGCAGCGGCGCCGGCGTTTCGCATGCCTGCGATCTGCGCCATCCTCGAGCGGAATTCCGCATCAAGCTCAGGCCCGGGCAACAGGCGCAGGGCCTGAGACTCAGCCTCTATTCGCAAAGCCAGACCAGACTGGCCACTCGTGTCTTTCTTGTCGGGGCCGCTGTCAGTGCGTGGCGGAGGGAGCTCGAGTCGAGTACCTCGAAGGCGTCTTCGCAGCCGAGCCGCCATGTCCTTTCCGACGCGCGCTGCTGTATCGGCTCCGGATCTTGCTCCCTCGCCGAGCATAGAGAGCCCGTTCAGAACCTTCATCTGCGCAAGGATCGCCGCCTTCTCCTCGTGGCTCAGACGATCCAGGCCAAGCACAAACAGCATAAGAGAACCCTCCTCTCGTGAGCTTCCTATCAGCTTTCCGCCTGGTACCCCTGCTCGCTCCAGTCTGAAAATCTGTCTTTCACGAATGCCTTGGCCATAGCGAGTTCCGGCGCGAAGCCTATCACAATCACATCCCGAGCGATTCTGAACGCCCACAGCGAATTGCCCAGAAGCCAAATGTTGTCGTCTATCAGCGTGCCTTTCACTAGCGACCCGAAGAACGGGAAGATCACGGCCTTGGGCTGGAAGACGTCAATTGCCAGGTGCACTCCCACTCCCAGAGCGTACGCTCCCAAGGCCGCGCCGGCGACTTTGGAGACAGTGCGCTCCAGCAAGCCGGGCCGACCGCCGTTCTCCACGCGCTCGCTCCAAAGCCGATAGAGATAACGCAGCGCAACAACTCCCAGCGCCGAATGGAAAAGAAAGAACCTATGCTTCCCGATGCCCAGAACGCGGATGTCGGCGTCCGGCGCACGGAGCCCTCGGAAACACGACATGAGGCCAACCGGGATTATCACGCTGGCGCCGGCCATCATCGAACCCATACGCAGGATGCCATGGGCTTCCTTACGAATTCGCTCCAGAACACCAGTGTCAAAGTGCAGAATCTCGCCCCGGGCGGCGCGATCGATCAGTTCATCAATCGCCGCCATTCCGGCCTGCGCACTCTCCCGGGCGATCCGCGACGAAAGCCGTATGACCTCGACCAGCTTGTCCATTAGGCCCACCTCTCCTCTCATCTATCAATCGGCAGAGAAATCAGTACATGCAATGACGGGAAGACAGATGATTCGGAGCGTTTCTCCTTCCTGGAATCTCCCTGTAGCCACATGATACCATACCAAGAGGATTCATCCTGTCACAGCTTCCCCCGTCACACCTCCGTTGCACTTGGCGCGCTTTCAGCCAGCTGCTGATGTACCTGTCACGCAGAGCCTCGACAGGGAAGGAGGAATCCGTCTGCTGGCGAATTATCGGGATGAAGGTGTCGGGGCGGACCCGGATCCAAGCGCCGTATGGCACACAGTGGCATTTTCGAGCACCTCAGAACAGGCCGAAAACCCGGGAGGTGCTCGCGCCGCGAAGCCGCAGCTACGCGAGGTGCAACTCGCGATGCGGCTCCAAAATCGCATAGTTTTTGTAAGGAGGCCAAGAGGTGCTCGAAATCGCCCCCCGAAGCCCAGCTAGATACGCGTAAAAATCGAGGGGGGTCTCCATGGTTGAAAAACCGTGGCTCCATTGAAACGCGCTCAGACTCGTAAGCGACATGGAACTCCCACCCTGGGAGTTGTCTCCATGGTTGAAAAACCGTGGCTCCATTGAAACACGACGTCCCGGATTTCTCGGGCGGCGAGGGCTTCGATTGCTGTCTCCATGGTTGAAAAACCGTGGCTC
>JAGVTS010000190.1 GCA_019136685.1 Bacillota bacterium
GTCGAGCCCAAACCTGCCGGTCAACATCTCCAGCCGGTCATGGTAGACGGAATGCGGGATCTCGTACACGTGCGCCAGAAGTTCGAACGTGTCGCGGGGCGGCAGATGGTACCAAAGCTGCGATCTCTGGCCGAACACGCAGCCTATCTTGCTCGCCAATCGTTGCCGGTTATCCCATGGCGTGATTCCCAGAACCGACGCCCGTCCTTCAGTAGGATGCAGGATTCCGGTAAGCATTTTGATTGTGGTCGACTTGCCGGCTCCGTTTGGGCCGATGAACGCCAGCATCTCGCCTTCGTCCACTGAGAAGGATATCCCGCGCACTGCCTCGACCTCACGCACGGACGGCGAGATGATCGAACGCAGGCTCCCTGCTAGGCCAGGCGCCTTCTCCCGCACCTCGAACACCTTGGCCAGCCCACAAACGTCGATAGTTGCCACATTTCCCACCTGCCCTATGAGAATACTAGATGGGGCACGCAAGGCCCATGATCATACTGCGACGCCGGGGAGGTAGAGAACGTGGAACGGAAAGACAGATCTCCAAGTCGGAGACTGACACCCACTGGATCGAATACGTCTACTAGCTTCAAGTGCACCCAGTGCGGCACGATGTACCCTGCCGGGAACGAAATGGGCGCATCGGGATGCATGGTCTGCCCCAACTGCGGCTTCGAAAACTGCAAAGACGATTCCACAATCGTGAACGCGTCAGACGAAGAATACTAAGCTGCAGGAAGCCCAGAGTTGCAGCAGCGCCCGGGCTCACAAGACCTGCCCGGGCGTATGCATTGAACCTTGCAGGCAGATTCGGAAACCAGCTATACCTCTCCCCTGATCGATATGGACTCCGCCTTCCAGCCAAACACGCCGGTGATGAGGGGCACGCCTATCGGCCGGTACTCCAACACCAGCGGGTTCTGCATGTTGTTCCAGATGGTCAGCTGCCCCTTGGCACACTTGTACGCGGGCAGGAATACCCTCTTCCCGTTGAGATCCACGGGGAAAAGTACTTCCTCCTCAACCTTCAGGTCCCCGGCCAGAATCCCCGTGAGGCTGACGCTCCCCATCTTGAAATTGTACGCCACTTTGCCGGTGCGCAGCTCGCGCAGGACCTCACGCGACACCCAGGGCGCAGTGCTATCCGTGTCAACCGGATCCCTCAGGCCGAACACGGGGCCGAATGTGCGCCCTCTGTCGAGCCCGGTAATACGCCTGGTAGTAGCAGCAGGAAGCGTACCATCGGATCTGGGCCACACCCAGCTGATCTCAACCCATTTGGGATAGCTGACCGACTGCACCGTCACCTGCCACTTGTTGCCGGTAGAAGCGCCGGCCGCGGTGCGTTCGAAGATAATAAGCATTCCACCGTGCATGACTGGTTCAGCGTTGATCACGTCGTATCCGCCAGTGGCGGCGGCGATCTGCGGAGCCGGCGGAGCTGCAAGGCACAGAATCAACGCAATAGTGAACGAAAGAACCCAGAAGACCGGTCGTCTCAAGCCGAACTCCCCTTTCCTTAGGTATCGCTATAGCCGCGTGCGGCTCAGATTCCTTCCCTAAACACGAACTGCCCGGCAATTACTGTAGCCGCCACGCGCGTATCCAGAATCTCAGCCGCGGGCGTCGAGAATACGTCGCGCGACAGTACGGCCATATCCGCAAACGAGCCGCGAGCCAACGTTCCACGGGTCAACTCGTCGGCTGAAGCCATGGCCGCTCCGGCTGTATACGCCCTGATCGTCTCCTCGACCGTCATCCGCTCTTCAGGATACCATCCCGAATCGGGAGCACCGTCCAACTGCCTCCTGGCCACAGCGGCATAAACCCCCCGAATGGGATCTGGAGTCTCAACAGGCGCATCCGAGCCAAAGGCGAGCATGGCGCCGCTCTTTGACAGACTGCGGAAAGCGTAGGCCCATCGGCTGCGCCGACCCCAGTAACGCTCAGCCACTGGTATGTCAGTCAGTAGGTGAACCGGTTGCATGGACGCTACTACACCAAGGTCCGCAAACCGCCGCAGATCCTCGGGGTGGAGCAGCTGAGCATGCTCAATCCTGTGGCGCAGCCGACGCTGCGCACTCTCAGCCTTAACCGATTCGAGTATGTCGAGCACATCACGGTTGGCCCGGTCGCCGATGGCGTGAATCGCACAGGAGATCCCCGCGAGGACGGCCTTGCCCACCAGCTCTGCTATCTCTTCTTTGGACGCCACAGCGACGCCTGTGTTCCTGGAGTTCCCCTCGTACGGACGGAGCAAATGGGCTGTTTGGGATCCCAAGGCACCGTCGGCGAATGCCTTAAGCGGCCCGATGCGGAGCCATTCGTCGCCGAACCCACTAGAAAGCCCTAAGTCGATAGCGTCGTCCAGATTGTCTTGGGCTATGGACTGGGTAACGCGAATCTTCAGTCGCCCGGTGTTCCGCAAAAGCTGCAGCGCCTCAAAGGATGTAGCGCCGTCCATGTTGTGAACTGCCCCGATCCCCATCCTGTGCAACTCAGCCTGGGCCTTCTCCATCGCCGCCGCCATGGCCTCGCCCGTCGGCTCGGGGATGACCCGCCTGATCAGGGCGGTCGCCGCTTCCTTCAGTACCCCCGTGGCCTGGCGAGTGTCATCGTCCCTTACGATCTCGCCGCCTTCAGGGTCGGGCGTATCGAGGCCAATTCCTGCGATACGAAGCGCGGCCGTGTTAACCCACAGGGAGTGAAGATCCTTGCTAATGAGCCGTCCAGTTCCACGTTGGCCAGGCTCAGCGCATAGTGAACTAGATGGATATGCGAGTCAGTGAATGCGGGAACCAGAGCCCGCCCCGCAAGATCGATCTTCTCAAAACTATCGTCCGCCATCATCGCGACCTCCGACTCGGACCCGACCGCGATGACCCTCTTCCCCACACATGCGATAGCCTGGCAGAACGGCCGGCGCCCCGACGCCGTATACACCTTTCCTCCCGTGAACAAGTACCTGCCCACTGCGGTCCCCCCCAGCCTTACACAGCTGATTACGTATTCCATCAACCTACCCCCTTCTCCTGCCATGCCCGACGCAGCAGGAGTCAATCGGGAGTTATCGAAGTAAGGAAGACACAAGCGCGCGGAAGGCAACATGCCTTAAGGAGCCAGATTGATGAGCGAAAGGGGAACGGTTGCGACATGTCGATCAGCAAGATCCTTATTGTAGGGGCAGGGCAGATGGGCGCCGGCATCGCGCAGGTGGCCGCCCAGGCCCAAATCGCTGTGACTCTCACCGATATCTCCGTTGACTGTGCCCGGCGAGGCCTTGACCGCATATCGAAATCCCTGAGTAGGCTGGTAGACAAGGGACGCATGGCCCCAGACCAGAAAGACTCTATCCTCTCCCGGATCGTGGTGGCGCCGGATCTGGAGGCTGCCGCCGCGGGCGCAGACCTCGTGATCGAAGCCATCGTGGAGGATCCCACGGCCAAGTCGGACCTGTGGAGCAGACTGGCGGACATCTGCCCGCCCGACGTCATCTTCGCGTCCAACACCTCGTCTATTTCGATTACCTCGATGGCGCGCGACTCGCGCCGCGCCGATAGGTTCATAGGGATGCATTTCATGAACCCCGTCCCCATTATGCAGTTGGTTGAAGTAGTTCGCGGGCTCGAAACGTCCGACTCGGTGTGCGGCGCCATCGTGGAACTTGCGCGGAAAATGGGCAAGGAGCCGGTGGTGGTATCGGATTCAGCCGCGTTCGTGGTTAACAGGATCGCCATCCCGATGATCAATGAAGCCGCCTTTGCCCTCATGGAAGGGGTATCCACGGCCGAAGGCATCGATACCTGCGCAAAGCTCGGGCTTAACCACCCCATGGGCCCCCTGGCCCTGGCAGACCTGATCGGTCTGGATACAGTGGTGTCGATTCTGGAAGTGATGGTGGCGGAGACGGGCGACCCCAAGTACCGGCCTTGCCCGCTCCTGCGCAGGATGGTGGCCGCGGGCAGGCTGGGCCGCAAGGCAGGACAGGGGTTCTACAAGTACTGACGGAACACACGGGGAAAGAGGAAATGAGGAGACGAGGAGGTGCGGCGCTTGAACTATGACAGCGTCAAGCTGGCTACATTCGGCCACACAGCAGTCATTACCATTTCCAGGCCGTCCGCGCTCAACGCGCTGAATAGCACAGTCCTAGATGAACTCGACGGGGCGCTGGCCGAGGTGCGGGCCGACAAGGACTGCAGGGCGCTGATAATCACCGGCGACGGCGAAAAAGCCTTCGTGGCCGGCGCAGACATCGGCGAGATGCGAGATCTCGGCCCGGATGAAGCGGTGGCTTTTGCCAGACGTGGGCAGGCGGTGTTTCGCGCCATCGAGGAGTTGCCCATTCCGGTGATTGCTGCCGTGAACGGCTACGCGCTAGGCGGCGGATGTGAACTGGCCTTAGCGTGCGACATCAGGATCGCCTCGGAAAACGCCCGATTCGCCCAGCCAGAGACGGGCCTGGGCATAATCCCCGGTTTCGGAGGCAGCGTGCGCCTTCCGGCCACGGTGGGGCGGGCCCGCGCAGCCTACTTGATCCTCACCGGCAAGCAGGTGAACGCGGCAGACGCGCTGACCATGGGGCTAGTATCGGAAGTGACGCCTCGCGAATCCCTGATGGAGCGTGCTAACGAAATTGCCGCTGAGCTGGCAGCGCGCAGCCCTGTGGCCCTGGCGCATGCCAAACGGGTAATGATTACATGCAGCAAGGCATATGAGCGCGAAGCGCTGGAGTTCGGCAAGTGTTTCGAGACCGGCGATCCAAGAGAAGGGATGTCCGCGTTCCTGGAGCGCCGCAAGCCAGGCTTTGCGCGGTGAGAGACCGCGATCATGTGAAGCAACTGTGATGTGATACAATGCGATTCGGATACACCAAAACAGCCAGAAGGGCGCTGACACGTGCCGTCATCGTCGCTGTCGTCGTCGTTTCAGTCATCGCGCTGTCCGCTGCAGCCCCGGCAAGATCTGCCTCCGCGGGTGTCGCCAATGAGCTGCTCGCCAAGTCGCTGTCGATTCCGCTGGCGCCGGGCGTTTCCTTCGAACGACGGACCGCTTTGACAGCCGCGGGATGGTTAGGCTTGTCGATCATCCGCATCGACTTAACGTCCCCCTACGTTGCCGTGGGCCCGACCCTTGCCAACGGCGTGCTCACCTCGCCCGCCAAGGCCACGGAAATCGCCGAAGCAGCCGACCTAGTGGCCGCAATCAACGGCGACTTCTTCGACGCCGGCGTTACCGGCGCGCCGCTTTCCCTGCTCATGGCCGACGGCCGGCTGGTGCGTTCGCCGCGCAACGATCCCGACTTTGCGTCGATGGCGATTGCGGGCGATGCGGGGATCCTGGGCAGCTGGGCCTGGTCAGGGCAGCTCCTCGGGCCAGACGGGCTCGCGATACCCATAGCGGCGGTGAACGAAGTCTCCGTGCCGGCGAATGGGGCGGTGCTGTACACCAGTCACTGGTCATGGCAGCGCAACCCGCCCACCAATGGGGTAACATGCATCGCTATCCGCGACGGCGTCGTCCAATCCCGGACTGCCGGGTGGCCCCGCTCCGCGCCATCCTCAATACCTGAGTCGTCGGGCCTAATGCATCTGGCCGTAAGGGGCAGCGCAGCCACTGCCGCCGCATCGCTCTCCGCAGGAGACGAAGTCAAGATCTCGGGGCAATTGCGCCCCGATGCCGAGGGCATCATTGCGGCATTCTCAGGCAAACCAGTACTGCTGCGCGACGGCGCCATTGCGCCCGACCTGTGGAAGCATATCGGCATCCAGTCGCTCTTCGCCGCACCGCGCAGCGCAGCCGGGCTCACCCAGAACGGCGGAACCCTGCTGCTCGTGGTGGCGGACGGCCGTCAATCGGTCGCCCGTGG